>CAUQDE010000153.1:0-4776 GCA_963516425.1 uncultured Kingella sp. | reverse complement strand
ACCCCCAGCGCCGCATAAATCAGCTCCACAATCCGCGTGTCCATGCACGACAAAATCGCCAGCTTGCGCTCGGGGTATTTTGTGGTTTGATACGCCGCATATTGCTCCGCGTCCACAAACGACGCGTTATAAGCCAAAATCTTATCCAATTCAGACATCTTGTTATCTTCCCTGAAAACAAAAACACGCATTATGCAGCCTTTCAGGCAGCCTGAAAATCACAACCGCGCCATTCGTTCAACCCCTTTTGCATCTCGCGCACCCATCCGCCCGCAAACCCCCCCCGTTTTCAGGCTGCCGATTGCAAAACAATCCTTTTCATTTCAAGCCAAAAGCCTTATAATTGCGCCAATTTTTCATCCCCCACACGAAAAATGACCCCAGCGGTCATTTTTTTGTATTTATACCCCTTGCAAACAAAGAAAACATGGACATTCAAAGCATTTTAGACACCACCCTCCCCGGCCTCGGCTACGAGCTGGTGGATCACGAACTCACCGCGCAAGGCACCTTGCGCGTGTTTATTGATAAAGCAGGTGGCATCACCGTGGACGACTGCGCCGCCGTCAGCAACCACCTTAGCCGCGTGTTTATGGTGGAAGACATCGACTACAAAAACCTGGAAATTTCCAGCCCCGGTTTGGATAGACCGCTGAAAAAAGCCGCCGATTTCATCCGCTTTGCAGGCAGCCAAATCAAGCTCAAAACCCGCCTGCCTGTGGACGGGCAAAAAAACTTCATCGGGCGCATCGAAGCCTTTAACGACAGCACGCAAACGCTCACCCTGTCGTTTGACGGCAAAACCGCCGAAATTGAGCTGGGCAACATAGACAAAGCCCGCCTGAAACCCGAATTCAAATTTTAACCATTAGGAGACACAACGTGAGCAAAGAGATATTGCTGCTTGCCGAAGCCTTGGCAAGCGAAAAAAACGTCAGCAACGAAATCGTATTTGAAGCGCTGGAAGTCGCGCTGGGCATCGCCGCCAAGAAAAAAGCCGACCGCGAGCAAATGGATTTGGAAATCCGCATCGACCGCGAAACGGGCGACTACAAAACCATCCGCAAATGGCTCATCGTGGAAGATTTGGACTACACCTATCCCGAGCTGGAAAAAACCATTGAGCAAATCCAAGAAGAGCAGCCTGAAATCCAAATCAGCGTGGGTGATTATTACGAAGAAGAATTGCCCAACGAAGCCTTTGGGCGACAAGCCGCGCAAACCGCCAAGCAAATTATTTTGCAACGCATCCGCGATGCCGAGCGCGAGCAAATTTTGAATCATTTTTTGGAAACGCATGAAAACATCGTAACAGGCACGGTTAAACGCATGGAACGACACGGCATTGTGGTGGAGCTTGCGCCCAAGCTGGATGCGCTGATTCCGCGCGAGCAAATGCTGCCCCGCGAAAACTATCGCGGCGGCGACCGCATCCGCGCGCTGTTTTGGAAGCTGGAAGAATTTAACGGCGGGCGCAAGCAAGTGTTGCTGAGCCGCACCGTGCCTGATTTTGTGCGCGAATTGTTTGCCCAAGAAGTGCCTGAAATTGCCGATGGCTTGTTGGAAATCAAAGAAGTGGCGCGCGACCCCGGTCAACGCGCCAAAATCGCCGTGCTGGCACGCGACCAGCGCATAGACCCGCAAGGAACGTGCATCGGCGTGCGCGGTTCGCGCGTGAACGCCGTGTCTAACGAGATTGGCGGCGAGCGCATTGATGTGGTGCTGTGGTCGGACGACACGGCGCAATTTGTGATTAACGCGCTTTCGCCCGCGCAAGTGAGCCGCATTGTGATTGACGACGAGTTGAACTCGGTGGATGTGATTGTTGCTGAAGACCAACTGGCGTTGGCGATTGGGCGCGGCGGGCAAAACGTGCGCTTGGCGGCCGAATTAACCGGCTTGCAACTGAACATCATGACGCTGCAAGAAGCCGAAGAGCGCAACGCAGCCGAAAGCGCGGCGGCGCGTCAATTATTCGTGGAACAGCTTGATGTGTCGGAAGAAATTGCCGATGCGCTGGTGAGCGAAGGCTTTGAAAGCGTGGAAGAAGTGGCTTATGTGCCTGCCAGCGAATTGCTGGAAGTGGAAGGCTTTGATGCCGAGCTGGCGGAAAGCCTGCGCGCCAAAGCGCGCGAAGTGGTGCTCAAAGCCGCCGAAGAAGCCGAAGCCAAGCTCAACGAAATTGACGAAGATTTGCGCACTTTGGACGGCGTGGACGAAGACATGCTGCGCGATTTGGCGGAAGCCAACATCACCAGCCGCGACGATTTGGCGGAGCTTTCCATCGCCGAGCTGATTGAAATCACAGGCGTGAGCCACGAGGAAGCCGAAAAAGCCATTTTGGCGGCGCGCGCGCATTGGTTCGCCGAAGAAGACAACGCATAAGGAATAACAGATGACTAACCGAAAAACCGTGTCCACAACCGACACCGAAGTGGTTGTAAAAAAACGCCGCAACAAAGTTTCCAAAGAAGAATTGCTGGCGCAGCTCAAAGCGGAACAAGAAGGGCAGCCTGAAAACCCCGTCGCCGAACCCGCTGCCGAGCGTTTGGGCAGCCTGAAAGCCGATAGCGGCGCGGCAGAACAGCTTGCCGTGCAGGCGCAGCCTGAAAACGATGCCGCCGCTGAACAAGCCGCGCAGGAAGCCGCCGAGCGCGAAGCCAAACGCCGCGCCGCGCAAGCCGAAGCCGAGCATATCCGCGCGGGCAAAGCCGCCAAAGCCGATAAGCAGCCTGAAAAAACCGAAGCAGCGGAAACAGAAGTTGCGGCGCAATCTGCCGAGCCTGCTGTTGAACAATCTGCTGCGCAAGCGCAGCCTGAAAAAGCATCTGACAAACCATCAGCCGACAAACAAGAGCAGCCTGAAAAAGCCGCCGGCGAAGGCGATAAGAAAAAACGCAGCCGCAACAAGAAAAAAGACGCCGCGCCCGAGCCTTTGCCCACGCCTGTTGAAGTGGTGAACGCCGCCGAAGCAGAACGCCGCAGCGAAGAAGCCGACCGCGCCGCTAAATTGCGCGAAGCGCAAGAGCAGCTTGCCCGCGAAAAAGCCGAGCGCGAAGAACGCCGCAAACGCCGCGAAGAAGCCAAGTTGCAAGCCGCCGAAGAAGCGCGCTTGGCCGCCGCCGCCAAAAAAGACGGCAAAGACGGCAAAGGGCAGCGCATCGCCAAGCCCAGCGAAGAAAAATTAGAGAAAAAAGCCGAAGAAGCCAAACGCAAAAAAGCGGAACAAAAAACAGGCGGCAAGCTGGGCAACGCCTCGGGCAGCCTGAAAACTGCTTCGCCCACACAGCAACAAGGGCAGCCTGAAAACCCCAGCAGCGGCAGCCGCAAAAAAGACGACCGCCGCAACAGCCGCGATGATGAAGAAATGCGCGGCAGCAAAGGCAAAGGCAAAGGCGGCAAAGACGCTCGCGGCGGACGCGGCGGCGACGACGAGCGCGTGCGCGGCGGCAAAAAAGGCAAAAAATTGAAGCTGGAACCCAACCAACACGGCTTCCAAGCGCCCACCGAGCCCGTGGTGCATGAAGTGCTGGTGCCCGAAACCATCACCGTTGCCGATTTGGCGCACAAAATGGCGGTGAAAGGCGTGGAAGTGGTCAAAACGCTGATGAAAATGGGCATGATGGTTACCATCAACCAATCGCTGGACCAAGAAACCGCGCTGATTGTGGTGGAAGAAATGGGACACATCGGCAAACCCGCCGCCATCGACGACCCTGATGCCTTCTTGGGCGAAGAAGCCGCCAGCACCGCCGAGCTGCTGCCGCGCCCGCCTGTGGTAACCGTGATGGGACACGTGGACCACGGCAAAACCTCGCTGCTGGACTACATCCGCCGCAGCAAAGTGGTGGCGGGCGAAGCAGGCGGCATCACGCAACACATCGGCGCGTATCATGTGGAAACGCCGCGCGGTGTGGTTACCTTTTTGGACACGCCGGGGCACGAAGCGTTTACCGCTATGCGTGCACGCGGCGCGCAGGCCACCGACATCGTGATTCTGGTGGTGGCCGCCGACGACGGCGTGATGCCGCAAACCGTGGAAGCGATTGCCCACGCTAAAGCCGCCGGCGTGCCGATGGTGGTGGCCGTGAACAAAATTGACAAGGAAGCGGCGAACCCCGAGCGCATCCGCCAAGAATTGACGCAATATGAAGTCGTGAGCGACGAATGGGGCGGCGATGTGCAGTTTATTGATGTTTCGGCAAAACAAGGCACGAATATTGATAAATTGCTGGAAGCGGTGTTGCTGGAAGCCGAAGTGTTGGAACTGAAAGCGCCTGTGGACGCGCCTGCCAAAGGGCTTATCGTGGAAGCGCGGTTAGACAAAGGCCGCGGCGCGGTGGCGACACTGCTGGTGCAAAGCGGCACGCTGCGCAAAGGCGATATGCTGCTGGCGGGCACGGCGTTTGGTAAAGTGCGCGCCATGTTAGACGAAAACGGCAAGCCGATTGAAGCCGCCACGCCGTCTATCCCCGTGGAGATTTTGGGTTTGTCGGATGTGCCGAACGCGGGCGAAGATGCGCTGGTGTTGGCAGACGAGAAAAAAGCGCGCGAGGTCGCCTTGTTCCGCCAAGGCAAATACCGCGATGTGCGCCTTGCCAAGCAGCAAGCCGCCAAGCTGGAAAATATGTTCAACAACATGGGCGAAGGCGCGGCGCAAAATCTGTCGGTCATCATCAAGGCAGACGTGCAGGGTTCTTACGAAGCCTTGGCGGGCAGCCTGCAAAAACTGTCCACCGACGAGGTGAAAGTAAGCGTGTTGCACAGCGGCGTGGG
>CAUQDE010000152.1:0-4796 GCA_963516425.1 uncultured Kingella sp. | reverse complement strand
CTATGAAACAACGCTAAATAATATATAAACTGCATCTCGACCGCAAGCTGCAAATCTAGCAGACTGCCTGTATTGGCAATCACATCATCCGCAACACGCAAACGCGCCTCATCGCTCGCTTGGGTAGCCATAATGGCGCGAACAGTGGCTTCTGTCAAACCATTGCGCGTCATCACACGCTGCACACGAATGTTTTCAGGGCAAGTAACCACTAAAATCCGTTCCACAAGCGATTGAAAAATAGGATGTTCCACCAAAGTCGGAATTTCCACCACACCATAGGCAGCCTGAAAATCCTGTTGCTGCCGCTCAATTTCCGCAAAAATCAGCGGATGCAAAATCGCCTCTAACTGCGCCTTTGCCTGCCCGTCCACAAACACACGCTCGCGCATATACGCACGATTGAGGCAGCCTGAAACCATGAGCACATCATCACCAAACCGGTGGCGAATCTGCTGCAATGCCATGCTGCCCGCCGTTTGCGTAAGCTTCCGCGAAATCGCATCTGCATCAATTCGCGGCACGCCCAAAGCAGAAAAATCGGCAGCGACTTGACTTTTGCCACTACCGATTCCACCTGTTAGTCCAATCCAAACAGTCATCTTAAAAGCCTGATTTCATCAGCCACCAGCGGATAAATTCGCCCACCGAGCCGTGAAATAAAAACACAAACCAACCTGCAATCGCTAAGCATGGACCAAATGCCATCGGCGTATTTCGCGCAATGCGTTTTACCAAAAACGCCGCAATGCCCACGACAGAAGCAGCAAGCAAAGTAATCGGTATAACGCCAACGCCTAACCACGCGCCAATTGCCGCCAGCAATTTGAAATCGCCATAGCCCATGCCTTCTTTGCCCGTAAGCAATTTATACGCATGGAACAACGTCCACAAGCTCATATAGCCAACCATTGCGCCGATAACAGCTTGATCCAATGGCACAAAACCTGTGTACAAATTAAACAGCAAACCGAACCACACCAATGGCAGGGTTAATTCGTCTGGCAGTAATTGTGTGTCCGCATCAATAAACGTCATCGCAACCACATAGGCTGTAAACAAACACGCACCCATGGTTTCCAGCGAATAACCATATCGCCATGCCATTAGCCCAAACAGCACACCTGTCAGCAGTTCAACCAACGGATAACGGATACTAATCGGCGCATGGCAAGAAGAGCATTGTCCACGCAAAAACAACCAACTAATCACTGGAATATTGTGCCACGGCTTGACGCCTTCTCCACAATTTCCACAGCGTGATCGCGGCGTGATTAAATTGAAAGCAGGCTGCTCAATGGCTTCCAATCCCAAATGTTCTCTCGCTGCCCGTGTCCACTCATTATTGAGCATCACGGGCAAACGATAGATAACTACGTTCAGGAAACTGCCGATTAACAGACCAAAAATGACAGCAATTACGATTGAAATATCCAAGGCCTATTCCTTAACCTAAGGCATCGCCCATGCTGAATAGTGGCAAATACATCGCAACCAAAATCACACCTACAATGCTGCCCAATACAACCATAATGATAGGTTCCATCAAAGAGGAAAGTGTTGCCACAGCAGTATCCACCTCATCCTCATAGAATTCCGCCACTTTATTCAACATATCATCCAATGCACCGGACTCTTCACCGATGGATGTCATTTGCACCACCATATTGGGAAAGATACCCGATGCTTGCATGCCGGATGTAAGCGAAATACCTTGGTTTACTTTGCTACGAATTTCATAAGTTGCTTCTTCGTAAATGATATTTCCTGATGCCCCTGCAACAGAATCCAATACCTCTACCAACGGCACACCTGCGGTAAACAAAGTAGCTGTCGTACGTGCCCAGCGCGCAATCGTTGCCTTACGCACAATTTCACCAAAAATAGGCATTTTCAACAACCATCCATCCACACGTTTTTGGAATGCCGGAGATCGTTTATGATATTGTGTCAAAGCAAAAACCACACCAATCAATACAGGAATAACAATCCAGCCCTGTGAAACAAAGAAATCTGAAATATTCATCATCCATTGCGTCAAACCAGGTAATTCTGCACCCAATCCTTCATAAATTTTCTTGAATGATGGTAACACGAACATCATCATAATAATGATGAGTACGATTGCAACCACAATCACAGCAATTGGATAAGTCAACGCACTTTTTACTTTTTTCTTAATCGCTTGCGTTTTTTCCATATAGGTTGCCAACTTATCTAGCAAACCTTCCAATACACCGCCCGCTTCACCCGCAGCAACTAAGTTACAATAAAATTTATCAAAATATTTAGGGTGTTGCGAAAACGAACTGGCCAAGGAGTTACCTTGTTCAACGCTATTTTTCACATCCAACAACAAATTGGTCATCGCCGCATTAGAATGACCTTTCGCCACAATATCAAACGCTTGCATCAGCGGCAAACCAGCTTTCATCATAGTGGCTAACTGACGTGTAAATACTGTAATATCCGCAGAAGTAATCTTCTTCTGGCGTTGTTTTTTCATTTTTGTCAGTTGGATGATTTTGATTTGACGGCGAGCTAATTTCTGGCGTGCTTCATCTTCCGTTTTCGCAACTACTTCGCCGCGCACAATCGAATCACTTTGCATGCTTTTGCCTTCAAACTGATAGCGATTGCCTTTTTCTACTTTCTTAACATTTGCAGCAGGCTTTTTTGCTACTAATTTCTTAGGAGCTGCTTTTTTAGCAGGTTTTGCTAGAGATGCCATAATAATTCCTTCAATTTAGACAATTATTCATTTGTTGTTGCAATTACTTCCTCCAATGAAGTAATACCTTGCATAACTTTCAATAACCCAGAACGACGCAAATCCACCAATCCTTCTTCGTAGGCAATGTTGGCAATATCCACTTCTGTACCGCCCTTCATAATGACTTCTTTCATTTTTTCGGTCATCGGCATCACTTCATATAAACCAGCACGCCCTTTATAACCCTTGCCTTTGCAAGCATCGCAACCAACAGGGCGATACATAGTCCATTCTTTTGCCAAATCTTCTTCCATAAACCCCACATCCAATAATGCTTCTTTGGGCGGACGCTCCATCGGTTGTTTACACGCCACGCACAAACGACGCGCCAAGCGTTGCGCCATAATCAAGTTTACCGCACTGGCAATATTAAAAGGCGCAACCCCCATATTGAGCATACGAGACAGTGTTGCGGGTGCATTATTGGTATGCAAGGTTGAGAACACCATGTGCCCCGTTTGTGCCGCTTTAATCGCAATATCCGCCGTGCCCAAATCACGAATCTCACCAATCATGATAACATCCGGGTCTTGCCGCAGGAATGCTTTTAGTGCCGCTTCAAACGTTAAGCCTTGCTTATCATTTACGTTTACTTGGTTAATCCCTGGTAAGTTAATCTCGGCGGGGTCTTCTGCGGTGGAAATATTGATATCTTCGGTATTGAGAATATTTAAGCAAGTATAAAGCGATACCGTCTTACCCGAACCTGTTGGTCCTGTTACCAACACCATGCCGTATGGGCGATTGATGGCTTCCATAATCAGTTCTTTTTGGAAGTCTTCAAAGCCCAATTGGTCAATATTCAAGCTAGCCGCGTCTGAGTTCAAAATACGCATCACCACTTTTTCACCAAACAAGCAGGGCATGGTGTTCACACGAAAGTCAATGGCTTTGGCGTTTTTGGAAAATTGCAATTGGATACGACCGTCTTGTGGAACACGCTTTTCGGAAATATCCATTTTTGCCATCACTTTGATACGCGATGCCAGCTGGTTGCGCACAGAAAGCGGTGGTTGCACCACCTCGCGCAACTGCCCGTCGGCACGAAAGCGAACACGCGCCATAAATTCGTAAAATTCAAAGTGAATATCGGATGCGCCTGATTGAACCGCATCGGCCAGAATTTTTTGAATAAACCGCGCAACAGGCCCATCTTCTTCTTCCACGCCATCCACAATCATGGCGGGAGCTTGACCGTTTTCCAGTTGCGTGGCAGCAACGTCCATTTCTTTTAACAATTCGTTGTTGCTTTGACCAAACCAGTCCAACACATTGGTTAATTGGTCATCGCGCACCACCACCAGCTCAACTTGCAAGCCTGATGCAAACGCCAGTTTTTGCACATTTTGGATTTGCGTGGGGTCGGAAACGCCCACATACAAAGAACGTCCGCGCTTCAACAATGGGATGCAACGAAATTCTTTCATTTGTTCCGATGTCATCACGTCTTTAATTACGCGGCTGCGCGGATAGTAATTCAAATCCAAAACAGGGTAATTAAACAAGCGGGCGCATAATTCTGCCAACGATTCTGGCGTAATGACTTTGTCGCCAAAAAGCAAGGGCATAACGGGTTTTTCTGCTTTTACGGCTGCTTGATATTTTTCAATATTCTCTTGTGGAACAAGTTTTTGCTGTACCAAAATACGCAATAAACCAATACTCATACTGCTTCCTGTTTATTCTTTATGCTTAATTAGACAGCCTGAAAATCTTGGGCTGCCTTGCGCATTAAACTGTAAAATTTCTCGGGCAATTATACCAAATCTCGCTTTAAGTGTTGCTTTATCTTAGCAAATGTAAAGTTTTTTGGGGAAAAGCGTTTTATTTGTGCGACAAATGAAAAAAGCAGCTAAATTTTAGCTGCTTTTTTATTGGTGCCGGCGGCAGGAATCGAACTCGCGACCCCCTGATTACAAGTCAGGTGCTCTACCAACTGAGCTACACCGGCGTTAAAGGAGTGAATTGTGGTGCCGGCGGCAGGAATCGAACTCGCGACCCCCTGATTACAAGTCAGGTGCTC
>CAUQDE010000151.1:0-4836 GCA_963516425.1 uncultured Kingella sp. | reverse complement strand
GCGCTCGTTTTAGCTTCGCTGAAACCCGCTGCGCTCGTTTTAGCTCCGCTGAAACCCGCTGCGCTCGTTTTAGCTTCGCTGAAACCCGCTGCGCTCGTTTTAGCTCCGCTGAAACTCACGCCGTTCGTTTTCAGGTAGCCCAACCCCTTTGCGAAAGGACAACCCATGAACCTAAAACACTTCGCCCGCCTGTTTCACCTGCAATACCTTCCCCAGCCGCGCGAACTGCTGCCGCTGCCATACTTCCCCAACGGCATCGGCTACGGCGCACACCGCGTGCTGCACAGCGAACTGCCGGCTATGGGCAGCCTGCCCGAAAACATGGGCGCACTGGGCGAGTTTTACCGCCATATCCGCATCGGCGAATTGAGCGAAAGCTACGGCTTCCTGCCGCTGCTGGGCGGCGTGCTGGTGTGGCTGGAATACGAGGCGCTGGCAGACGCGCCTTAGGGGCTGTTTACAATTGGTTTTCGGCGGTATTTTTGGTAAAAATCCACGGCTACCGCGTCAAAAATGCTCGCAAGGTGTCCAACCTTGCTGCGCTTTTTTCCTTGTATCCGCGCATTTTTTCTCAAAAAACCGCTTCGCAAACCAATTGTAAACAGCCCCTAGGCTGGTCTATCGGCGTGGACAGCAAAACGCACGAGCTTGCGCCCACGCAGGGCTGGCAGCCAAGCTGGGTGATTTTCGCGCGGCTGGTTGACGATTCCGTGCTGTTCACCGACACCGCAGAGTCCGAATGCCCCATATTTTGGCTGCCCACGGGCTACGGCACGTTGGACAACCGCGTGCCCGTCGCCCCGAGTTTGGCGGCTTTTATGGATACGCTGGCGGCGTTGCGCGAATTGGAAACCGCATACGAGGGCAGCGGGCGGGAAATTTTCTGCGATGGCGGGTTTGCCGAAGAATGGTCGCAAGACGCGCGGGCGGTGGTGGAAAAACATCTGCCCGACCACGCGGCGGGGTTTTGCGGAGCGTTGGCGGTATGCGGCGCGAGATGAGTAGGTCGGTCATTTATGCCCGATGGGCAGACACCCGAACATTTAAAAAAAATGTCGGGCATCAATACCCAACCCACCGCAAACCGCAGCAAGCCGCAGGGCGTGTAGCTCCGCCACGCACGCGGTTTAAGGCAGCCTGAAAACCATGCAATGCACGTTTTCAGGCTGCCTTCAAATAATATCGGCAAGCCACGCCTGCCAATCCGTTTTCAGGCTGCCCTCCCACCATCGGCAGCCTGAAAATCCGCAACACGCCAACCATCCGATTGCCGCGCCACAATCCATACGCCCCGCTCACTAACCACCCGCTATGGCTTGCCGAACCAAGCCCGCCATCAAATACACATACGCCGCGATGTTTATCCAGCCTGCATACCAGCCCAATCGCGCCAAAGCCAGCCCGCGCGCGGGCGTTTCGCGCAATTCCAGCAAGGCAATGCCGCCAAAAGTTGCTGCGCACACGCCGCCCACGCCGATAAAGCAAATAAACGGCGGATAAATCCACGACAACACCGCAGCCAACGCACTGATGACTGCGGCCTCGTTCCAAGGTAGTTGGTTCATCGTTCTCTCCTGTTATGCTTAAAAATATTTTCAGGCTGCCTCTGTCTCGCCGTAAAGGCAGTCTGAAAACCTACTCCGCGTTCATCACCGCATCACATTCGCCCAATCCTGCTCAAAATACGCCACCAATTTTTGGTTATTCAGATAATTCGGCTCAACCTCGCGCCGCGCCATGTCGGCGGGGAAGCGGAACATTTGCACCATTTCTGCCGCGTTCAAAAAGCGGGTGGGCACATCCACACGGTTAGGCAGCCTGAAATCGGCTTCTGCGCCTGCCAACACATAGCCCCATTCGCCGAAGCTGGGCACATACACATGATACGGCGCGGTTTTCAACCCTGCCGCTTCCAGCGTCGCCACCACAGACCAATAAGCATGGGGCGCAAAATAAGGCGAGGTGGATTGCACCACCAGCTTGCCGCCCGCTGCCAAATGCCGCGCCACCAGACGATACATCGGCACGGAATACAGCTTGCCCAGCGCAAAATTGGAGGGGTCGGGCAGGTCCATGATGATGACGTCAAACTGCGCGGCGGTGTGTTGCAGCCATTGCGCGGCATCGTCGTTAATCACGCGCAGCTTGGAGTGGTTGAGCGCGTTTTGGTTTAGGGCAACCAGTTGGGCAGACGTTTGAAAAGTGCGCGTCATATCGGGGTCTAAATCCACCAGCGTAACCTGCCCGACTTTCGGGTATTTCAACACTTCCCGCGCTGCCAAGCCATCGCCGCCACCCAAAATCAACACGCGCTTGTGTTGCGCGGCGGCTTGCATGGCGGGGATAACAAGGGCTTCGTGGTAACGGGCTTCGTCGCGCGAGGAAAATTGCAAATTGCCGTTAATATACAAGCGGGTATCGTCTTTCCATTGCGTTACCACCAGCCGCTGATACGGCGAATGGCTTTCAAACACCACGGGGTCGCCAAAATAGCGCTGCTCGGCTTGGAACACCCAGCGGTTGGCAAAAACAAAGGCAACCAGCAGCAACAGCAACACGGCGTAGCTGCGCCATTTCAGGCTGCGATAGCGCGGCAGATGCAGCCTGAAAACGCGGGCGGTGAGCAGGGCAACAGCGGCGTTGAGCAAGCCAAACAGCAGCGCGGAGCGTGCCATGCCGAGCTTGGGCGCAAGGAAAAGCGGAAACAGCAGCGACACGGCAAGCGCGCCCATGTAGTCAAAGGTTAAAACGCGGGCAACGGTGTCTTTGAATGCGAGCCGTTGCTCGTTGAGCACGCGCATCACCAGCGGGATTTCCATGCCGACCACCGTGCCGATAACGGCAACCAGCGCATACAGCAGCGTGCGAAACGGCGCGGCGGCGATGCCGAACGCGGTAAACAGAAACAGCGCAGAAATACCGCCAATCAGCCCCACCAGCAGCTCGATTTCTATAAAGCGGTGCAACACGTCTTTATCGGCGATGTAGCGCGTGAGGTGCGCGCCGATGCCCATGGCAAACAGATACAGCCCGATGATGAGCGAATATTGGAAAATGCTGTCGCCCAGCAGATAGCTTGCCAGCGCGGCGGTAATGAGTTCATACGCCAAGCCGCAACTGGCAACGATAAACACGGAGATGATAAGGGTGCGGTGGGGTTTCATGGGGCAGCCTGAAAATGGTGTGAGGGCGATTTTCAGGCTGCCTTTAAATAGGCAACAAAGGCAGTCTGAAACGCAATGGAGTGGCGATGATGCGTCGCCAAATGGCGTATGGCAACGTGTATGAATGTGCAACATGGACAATCCGTTGCGTCGCTGATGGCAGATAGAACAAAGGCAGCCTGAAAACTACTCGGGCAAGCCATGCGCGTGCACGCCGCGTTCGTCCAGCAGCAGATAGCCGCCTTTGCCGTCATACCAATCTTGCAGCACATAGCGGGCAATTTCGCGCTGGTTAAACGTGTGCACATGACAAGCGGGGCGGTGGGTATGTCCGTGGATGATGATTTGCGCTTGCGGATGGCGATGTAAGGCAGCCTGAACGCCTTGTTCGGTTACATCGGCGATGGCGTAGTTTTCAGGCTGCTTTTTGCGCTCGCGGCTGGCGGCGCGCAGCTTGGCGGCGATGTTTTTGCGGGTGCGAAACGGCAGCGACAGCAGGATTTTTTGGATGATTTTGTTGCGCATGATTTTGCGGTAGCGCAGATAGGAAACATCATCGGTGCACATTTCATCGCCATGCGAGAGCAATATGGTTTTGCCAAAATATTCAACGATTTGTCGCTCGGGCAACAGCGTCATCTGGCATTGGGCGGCGTAGCGTTTGCCCAGCAGAAAATCGCGGTTGCCTGCGATAAAGTACACGGGCGCATGGGCGGCAAAGGCGGCAAGCTGTTGCGCCACTTGGGCGGCGGTGGTGCTGTCGTCATCATCGCCTGTCCATGCGTCAAACAAATCGCCCAAGATATAGAGCGCGGCGGCTTTGCCTTGCCAATCGCGCAGAAATCGGGCAAACAGGGCATTGAGGCCGGGCGTGTGGTCGGAGAGGTGCAAATCGGCGATAAACAAGATGGGCATGGGGGGCATGGTTTCAGGCTGCCTTTGGGTGGATGTTAAGCGGCAGCCTGAAACAGCGCGGCGTATTTATCCGTATCAAAACCGACTTCAATGCGCCCGCCGTAAACCAACACGGGGCGTTTAATCACGCTCGGTTGCGCCATCATCAGCGCAATCGCGCCCGCTTCGCTGTTGGCTTTTTGTTGCTGCTCGGGCGTGAGCTTGCGCCATGTGGTGCCGCGTTTGTTGAGCAGCGTGTCCAGCGGGATTTGTTTGAGGCAGTCTGAAAGCCAGTCGCGCGTGGGGGCTTGGGTTTTGAAGTTGATAAATTCGTGCGCGATGTGGTGTTCGTCTAGCCATGCGCGGGCTTTTTTGACGGTGGCGCAGTTGGGGATGCCGTAGAGTTGGAGTGAAGCCATGTTTACATTTCCTTGCAAATAAAGCCACATTGTACGAAATCGCGCTATTTTTGTCTTGTCGCAGGCGGGTTTTGCCGTTATCCTTGCTGCTTTCGCAAACTTTTGTAAACACGGAGTGAATTATGAAAAAATTGTGGGTTTTGAGCAGCGTTTTGTTATTGGCGGCTTGCGGTGGCGGCGACAAATTATCTAAATCTACCGTGCAAAAAGCGGTGAATGCGTCAGTTAAATTTCATTCGGTGTGCGTGCCGTTTCAGCTGACGGTGGACACGCGCAAAGCGGGCGATAATCCCACACTGGGCTCGCCCGAAGTGAAGCTGGTGAAACGCCAAGACAATGGCAAACGCGCCAATTTAACC
>CAUQDE010000150.1:0-4849 GCA_963516425.1 uncultured Kingella sp. | reverse complement strand
CCCGCGCAGGCGTTTCGCCGCCTACCACGAGCAGGGGCAAGCCCCTGCACCCCACACAGCATCAACCATTCCTTGCCTGATTTCAGGCTGCCTTATCGCACAACTTGCCGCCCTTTGACCCACCCGCCCCACCTTTGCTATATTCCGCCGCCCCAGCCCGCCGCAAAAGGAAACCCATGCTCAGCTACCGCCACGCCTACCACGCAGGCAACCACGCCGACGTGCTCAAACACTTCACGCTCTACACCATCCTCAACTACTACAACCAAAAAGACAAACCCTATTGGTACATAGACACCCACGCAGGCGCAGGCTTATACGATTTGCGCGGCGATGAAGCCAACAAAGTAGGCGAATACCAACAAGGCATCGCACGGCTATGGGCTGCCGAAGGGCAGCCTGAAAATCATCATCCCGCAGCCCAAAAGCAGCCTGAAAACCAACAGCCCGCCCCCCTAGCCGCCTTCGCCCAATTCGCCCAAACCCTCGCCGCACACGAGACCATGACCCAACTCTACGCAGGCTCGCCGCTGTGGGCAGCCCAACTCTTGCGCGAAGCCGACAAACTGCGCCTATTTGAACTGCACCCCGCCGATTTCGCCCTGCTGCAAAACAACCTCCACGCGCTGCGCTTGGGCAAACGCGCCATCGCCAAGCAAGAAGACGGCTTCGCAGGGCTGATTAGCCTGCTGCCCCCCGCCACGCGCCGCGCCGTGGTGCTAATCGACCCGCCGTATGAGCTCAAACAAGACTACGCCCAAGTCGTCCACACCCTGCGCGACGCGCTCAAACGCTTTGAACAAGGCTGCTACATGGTTTGGTATCCCTGTTTAAGCCGCGAAGAAAGCCACACCCTGCCCGAAAAACTCGCCAAACTGCTGCCCGACAACCACCTTCGCGCCGAACTGCACGTCCACGCCCCCCGCGCCGACGGCTTTGGCATGCACGGCAGCGGAATGTTTATCCTCAACCCGCCCTATATTTTAGACCGCGTGTTGCGCGAAGCCCTGCCCGAACTGGCGCGGCTATTGGCGCAAGACAACGGCGCAAAATTTATCCTAAACAGCCAAATCCGTTAGGCAGCCTGAAAACGCAACATGGCGCGGCGAGGCTGGTTGCCAAGATGCTGGCAAATGGTTGGCAATTCACAGAATGATGATGAAGCAATCAAGGCAGTCTGGAACAGAAAAAATGGTTTTCAGGCTGCCTTTGGATTATTCACGCCACATTTTATTAGCCATCCCGCGCAAACATAGGCAGCCTGAAAACGCCATCCACCGTTTCAGGCTGCCTTTCAGCATGGTTCATCTCTTTGCCCGCGCAAGCGTTTCGCCGCTTACCACGAGCAGGGGCAAGCCCCTGCACCCCACGCGCATAATAGCCGTTTCAGGCTGCCACCCCTTGCGCCCGCGTTTAGGCAGCCTGAAATCTAAAATGGAACGGCGGCTCGCCATTCAACAGTACTTTACGAGTTAGCAAAATGTCGGCGAGCCGCCGACGCTCCAAAGGCAGCCTGAAACCCCCATCATCCGTTTCAGGCTGCCTTTGTTCACATGATAAAATCCCACCCATCGCAACCCATCCCCGCAGCCCTCATCATGACCCCCATCCCCCTTCGCGCCCACTCCGAATTCTCCATCACCGACAGCATCATCCGCATTAGCGACTACGTTGCCGCCGCCCGCGCCGAACACTATCCCGCCCTTGCCCTCACCGATCTGATGAACACCTTTGGGCTGCTCAAATTCTACAAAGCCTGCCGCAAAGCAGGCATCAAACCCATTTGTGGCGCAGATGTGCGCATAGAAAACCCCGAGCAGCCTGAAAAGCCCTATCGCGCCGTGCTGCTGATTCGCAACGAACAAGGCTACATCCGCCTGAACGAACTGATCACCGCCGCCTTTGAAGCCGACGATCGCAACAAACACACCCCGCAAATCAACCAAGCATGGCTCGCCCAAGGCGACAACAGCGGCTTAATCTGCCTATCAGGCGCGCACATGGGCGAAGTCGGCAGCCATTTAATGCTGGGCAACGACGACAAAGCCCGCGCCGCCGCGCAAAAATACGCCGCATGGTTTCCCAACGCCTTTTATTTGGAACTGCAACGCCTGCCCGAAAAGCCCGACTGGGAAACCAGCGTTTCAGGCAGCCTGAAAATCGCCCAAGCCTTGCAACTGCCCGTGGTTGCCACCCATCCCACCCAATTTTTGCAACAAGGCGACTACAAAGCCCACGATGCCCGCGTGTGCATCGCAGGCGGCTGGACGCTGATAGACCCCAAACGCCCGCATGACTTCACCCCCAGCCAGCATTTTCTCAGCGCAGACGAATTCGCCGCCCGCTTCGCCGACATCCCCGAAGCCCTAGCCAACAGCCAAGAAATCGCCAAACGCTGCAATCTCACGCTCACGCTGGGCAAAAACTTCCTGCCGCTGTTCCCCACGCCCGATGGCATGGATTTAAACGACTACCTGCGCCATCTTGCCAACGAAGGCTTGCAAGAGCGCCTAGCCGTGCTCTATCCCAACGCAGCCGAGCGCGCCCAAAGGCAGCCTGAATACCAAGCGCGGCTGGATTTTGAGCTAGACATCATCATCAAAATGCAGTTCCCTGGGTATTTTCTGATCGTGCAGGACTTCATCAACTGGGCAAAAAATAACGGCTGCCCCGTGGGACCCGGCCGCGGCTCGGGCGCAGGCTCGCTGGTGGCGTATTCGCTCAAAATCACCGACCTAGACCCCTTAAAATACGCGCTGCTGTTTGAGCGGTTTCTCAACCCCGAGCGCGTGTCCATGCCCGACTTTGATATTGACTTCTGCCAAGCCAATCGCGGGCGCGTGATTGAATATGTGCGCGAAAAATACGGCAAACAAGCCGTGAGCCAAATCGTAACCTTTGGCGCGATGTCGTCCAAAGCTGTGATACGCGATGTGGGGCGCGTGCTGCAACTGCCGTTTGCCCTGTGCGACCGCTTGTCCAAACTTATCCCGCTGGAAGCCAACAAGCCGCTGCATCTGAAAGACGCGCTCGCCGCCGAGCCCGAAATTGAACAAATCATCCGCGAAGAAGAAGCCGATGAGCTGCTCAATCTTGCCATGAAGCTGGAAGATTTAACCCGCAATTTGGGGATGCACGCGGGCGGCGTGTTGATTGCGCCGAGCAAAATTTCCGATTTTTGCGGCGTGTATCAAGCCGATGAAAACGCATCGCCCGTGTCTATGTTTGACAAGGGCGATGTGGAAGAAATTGGGCTGGTGAAGTTTGACTTTTTGGGGCTGCGCAACTTAACCATTATTGAAATGGCGCAAAACTTCATCCGCCAAACCACAGGCGAGCAAGTGGATGTGAACAACATTCCGCTGGACGACCAAACCGCTTATAAAATCTTCCGCGATGCCAACACCACCGCCGTGTTCCAGTTTGAATCCAGCGGCATGAAAAAAATGCTGGCGCAAGCCAACACCACCAATTTGGAAGAAATCATCGCCTTTGTGTCGCTGTATCGCCCCGGCCCTATGGATTTGATTCCTGACTTTATTGAACGGATGAAAGGCGCGAAGTTTGAATACATGCACCCGCTGCTGGAACCTGTGTTAGAGCCGACCTACGGCATCATGGTGTATCAAGAGCAAGTGATGCAGGCAGCGCAAGTCATCGGTGGCTACTCGTTGGGCGGCGCGGATTTGCTGCGCCGCGCGATGGGCAAGAAAAAGCCCGAAGAGATGGTAAAACACCGCGAAATTTTTGCCGATGGCGCAGCCAAACAAGGCATCAGCCGCGAAAAAGCCGATGAAATTTTTGACTACATGGAAAAATTTGCGGGCTACGGCTTCAACAAATCGCACGCGGCGGCGTATGCCTATGTGTCGTATCAAACCGCGTGGCTCAAAGCGCATTACCCCGCCGAATTTATGGCGGCAACCATGTCGTCTGAATTGGACAACACCGACCAGCTCAAAGTGTTTTTTGATGACGCGCAAAGCAAGCTCAACGGCATCCGCTTTTTGCCGCCCGATGTGAACGAATCGTTCTACCGCTTTATCCCCAACGCGCAAAAACAAATCCGCTACGCGCTGGGCGCAATCAAAGGCACAGGCGAAGCGGCGGTCAACGCCATTGTTGCCGCGCGAGAAAGCGGCGGCAAGTTCACCGATTTGTTTGATTTCTGCGAACGCGTGGGCAAGCAACACGCCAACCGCCGCGTGCTGGAAGCGCTGATTCGCGGCGGCGCGTTTGACAGCATAGAGCCCAACCGCGCCATGCTGCTGGGCAATATTGACCTTGCCATCGCCCAAGCCGAACAAAAAGCCGACAACGCCAACCAAGGCGGTTTGTTTGATATGGTGGAAGACGCGCTGGCAGATGTGCCGCTGCAATACATTGAGCCGTGGAACGAAGCCATCAAGCTCGCCGAAGAAAAGCAAGCCATCGGCTTTTATTTAAGCGGGCATCCGTTTGCGCCCTATGCCAGCGAAGTGCGCGCCTTTGCGCCCACGCCATTAGGCAGCCTGAAAGCCAAAGACGGCACGCAACGGCTGGCAGGCTTTGCCACATCCATCCGCAGCATCATGACCAAAAACGGCAAAATGATAGCCGTGCTGCTGGAAGACGACACTGCCAAGCAAGAAGTCATCATCCGCAGCGATTTGCTGGACAGCATCCCCAAAGAAACGCTAAAAGCCGACCAAATCCTGATTTGCGATTGCAGCGTGCGCGAAGACCGCTTTAACCCCGATGGCGGCTTGCGCATCAACGTAGTCAACATCGGCAGCGAAGAGCAAAAACAAGCAGGCATCCACAGGCTCAACGAAGCCCGCTCGCGCTTTGCCATCAGCCTAACGCTCAA
>CAUQDE010000149.1:0-4855 GCA_963516425.1 uncultured Kingella sp. | reverse complement strand
GCCAACGCTGCGCCCACCCAGCCGATATTTGCTAGCCCCAGCGTGTTGGTGCGCATCACGATACCGCCCAGCAACGCGCCGCCGCCAATGCCAATGTTGTAGCACGCCGAATAGATGGAATTGGCGACATCGGCGGCATCGGGCGCATAGCGCATCACGTGCCCAATCATGCTTAAACTCACGCAGGCGATGCCGATGCCCCACGCGAAAATCAGCGCAAACAGCGCGGCGGAGTTGTGCCCCAGCGGTTTGAGCAGCAGCAGCGACAGCAGCACGATTGCGCCCGAAATCAGCAGCGTGGGATTAGGGCGGCGCGGGTAGAAGCGGGCAAACAGCATACTCGCCACCATGCCCGACACGCCAAACACCAGCAGCACCCAAGTGGTCATTTGCTCTGATAGCTGCGTGATGGTGAGCGCATAGGGTTCAATGTAGCTGTATGCGGTGAAATGCGCGGTTGCCATCATGATGGTGAGCGCGTATAAGCCGAGCAGGTGCGGACGTTTCGCCAGCAGCGGCAGGCTGGCGAGCGAGCCTGAATTTTTGCTTTCCAAGCGCGGCAGTATTTTCATCAGCAACAGCATCACGCCGATAGCCAGCACGCCAATCAGGGCAAAAGTGGCACGCCAGCCCAACGCTTGCCCAATGATGCGCCCCAGCGGCAGCCCCAACACGGTTGCCATCGACGAGCCCAGCGACATCCAGCCCAAGGCTTGCTGCCGTTTGCCGCGCGGGGCGACGCGCATCACCAGCACGGCGGTAATCGACCAAAACAGCGCGTGGGTAAGCGCAATCATTACGCGCGAAACCAGCAACACGGGAAAGCTCCACGCGGCAACCGACAGCGCGTGCCCCGCGATAAATACGGCAAACAAGCCCAACAGCAGCTTGCGCCGCTCCACTTGGGCAAACAGCAGCATCAGCGGCAGCGAGGAAAGCGAGACTATCCATGCGTACACGGTAATCATGATGCCTGTTTGCGATGCGGGCAGGTTGAAGCCTTTGCCGATGTCGGTGAGCATGGCAACGGGGATGAATTCGGTGGTGTTGACCACAAAGGCGGCGATGGCAAAAGCCAGCACGCGCAGATAGGCGATGTGGGTGGCGGATTTTTTGGTGAGCATGGGGATGAGTGTGGAAATGGGGTGGTGGGGGAATGTTTTTAGGTGGAATTTTTGTGAAATGGTAGAGGCAGCCTGAAAACCAAAATGGAGCGGCGACGGCTCGTCGCCAAATGGGCGGTTAACAGGGGTTTATGGGTTAGCAAAATGTCGGCGAGCCGCCGATGCTCCATGGGTTGTAGGTTTGGCAAAGATTTTAGGCAGCCTGAAATATGTTGTAACGCGGCGTAGAGCGTGTAAACGTGTTCACGCACCATTTGCCAACGCTAAACGGTGCGTGGCAAAGCCACACATCCTACGGATGTTTTCAGACTGCCTGCAATGCTTGTAAACGCCCAAGGCAGCCTGAAAACGAGTTAGCCGAAACAGCATAGGCAACCTTTTTCAGACTGCTTCGCCCGCCCGCGCTGTATACGGCGTAAACGCATCGCAATAAAACGCGGTTTCGGGCAGCCCGCGTTGCGCGGTAAACGCTTCTTTGCTGGCGCGAATCATGTCCATTGAGCCGCAGGCGTAAACCTCGTAGCCTGACAAATCGGCGTAATCCTGCACAACGTGTTCGGTGGTGTAGCCGCGCGCACCTTGCCAAGCATCGTCGGCGCGGGACAGAACGGGCGTGTAACGCGCGTTGGGCAGCTGATACAGCAATTCGCGCAGGGCGGCTTCGTCATACAAGCCAGCGGCATCGCGCGCGCCGTGGTAGATGTGTACGCTGCGGCTGGGTTGGGTGTCGCGCAGATGTTGCAGCAGCGATTTAATCGGCGCAAAGCCTGTGCCCGTGGCGATAAAAATCAAAGGTTTATCGCTGTTTTCGTTAAGCGTAAACGCGCCCAGCGGCGCACGCACGCGCAGCACGTCGCCCACTTTCAGGCTGCCTGAAAACAGCGCGGGCGAGAACACGCCGCCTTCGCGCAGGCGCACATGAAACTCCATCACGCCGTTGTCGCTAGGCGCGTTGGCAAGCGAATAGCTGCGCACCGCGCCTTTATACAAAATGTCGGCATACTGCCCCGCGTGGAATTTGAATGGCGGCGATTTGGGCAACGCCAGCCGCAGCAGCGCCATTTTGCCGCGCACATCAATATGCGCCACCCGCGCGGGCATGGTGCGCGGGGCAATGGCTTTCGCGCCCTCGTAGGCGGGCAAATCCAGCACCACATCGCCTTGCGCGTGGCAGGCGCACAGCAGCACCATGCCCGCCGCTGCGTCTTCATCGGTGAGCGCGCAGTCGTCATACTCGCCCATTTGCACCTCGCCCGACACCACTTGGGCAACGCACGTTCCGCACATACCGCTTTGGCAGGCGTTGGGCAGGTTGTAGCCTTGGCGTAATGCGGCTTCTAGGATGGTTTCATCGGCGGTGGCTTCAAATTGGGTTTGGCTGGGGGTGAGGGTGATTTGGGACATGGCGGCGACAACGGGTCGGTTAATGGGTGGAATGAAAAGGCGCGATTTTAGCACGCAGCGGGGGGTTAGGCAGCCTGAAACCTTTTTCCAACCTGAAACCTTTGCAAAACTCAAAACGAAACAAGAAATAGCAACATCTGTCATTTCCTCGCAGGCGAGAATCTTGGTTAAACTGAAACAATAGTTTGTTTTTACAATTATTTCTGAATATCAAACAAGATTCCCGCCTACGCGGGAATGACGGCATTTCTTATTTTTCAGGCTGCCTTTGCGCATTCACATCAAGGCAGCCTGAAAACGCCAAACAGTGGGCAGGGCAACTGGCTTGCCCACCCTACGCCTAAACGCGGGCGCAATGGTTAGGCAGCCTGAAACGCTTGTCCGCGCCCCTACGGCTTGCTGGCAAGCCGTGCGCTGGCTAAAAATACGCAGGCAGCCTGAAATGAAAATACCCTTTCAGGCTGCCTTTGCCCCACGCGCATCAAAGCAGCCTGAAAACCACAGATCCGTTTTCAGGCTGCCTCACCCCATCCCCGCATCAATCCAAGGTTTTGAGCTTGCCTTTGAAATCGTCAATTTTGCGGTAGCCCTTGCCCGCCATAATATTGCGCAGCTCGCGGGTTAGGCGCTCAAACACCGCCACGCCCTCTTGATGCAACGCCGTGCCCACTTGCACCATGTCCGCGCCGCATAAAATATGCTCAAACACGTCCACGCCGCTTTGCACGCCGCCTGTGCCGATGATTTGGATGCTGGCGTTGAGCCGTTGGCGGAAGGCAAACACGTTTGCCAGCGCGGTGGGCTTCAAATACGCGCCGCCGATGCCGCCCAAGCCGTGTTTGGGCTTAATCAGCACCGTTTCGCTGTGCGGGTTCACCAGCAAGCCGTTGCCGATGCTGTTCACCGAGTTGACATACGCCAGCGGATAGCGGTTCAAAATCGCCGCCATTTGGTCAAAATGCACCAAATCAAAATACGGCGGCAGCTTCACGCCCAAGGGCAGGCGCGTGAATTGCGCGAACACGGTATCCAGCACGCGCGCTACGGTTTCAAAGTCGTAGCCCGTTTGCGGTTTGCCGACCACGTTGGGGCAGGATAAGTTCAGCTCGATGATGCCGTTGAAGTCGGATTGGTAAATCTTTAGCAGCGCCACGTCATCTTCCGTGCTAAACCCCGAAATGGATACGAAATGGGTTTTTTCAGGCTGCTCTTGCTGCGCTTGCGAAACGTAGCTCAAATAATAGGGCAGTCCGAAATTGGGCAGGCCCATGGAATTGATGCTGCCCCAGGCGGTGTCGCGGTAGCGCGGTTCGGGGTTGCCCTCGCGCGGCGATACGGTGGCGGATTTGGTTACAAAGCTGGCGGCGGATGAATTTTGCATCGCGTCCAAATCGGCGCGGGTGTAATCGCACACGCCTGCGGCGTTCATGATGCAGTTATCAAAGGCGCGTCCTGCGATGCGGGTGGAAGTGTCGGGCATGGGGTTTCCTTTGCGCTGGGAGTAAAAATTTGATTTTAAAGGAAGCGGCGGTTTTCAGGCTGCCTAAAACCGCCTGCGCTGCGCTAAATCAAACGGGCAGCCTGAAAAAGCCTTGCCGCGGTTTGGCTCGGTGCAAGGGCGCGGCGTTTGTTTTGCGCGTTTCAGGCTGCCTAGTTGCGTTGTTTAGCGTTAAAATGTTCACCTTTTTTAACACGCATCCGCATTATGAAAACTCCAGCCATTAACACCAAAATTATCAACACCCTGCCCGTGTTAATCAGCGCGAGCCTGTGCGCCTATTTTGTATGGCGGTTTAACAAGGAGCAATATTTCGCTGCGCTCATCCTCGGCATCATCGCAGGCGGCTTGGTGGATTTGGACAACGGGCTCACGGGCAAGTTTAAAAACGTGATGTTTGCCGTGATGGCGTTTTCCGTCAGCTCCCTTTCGGTGCAGTTCACGTTTAACAACCCCATCGCCCTGCCCATCGCGTTCACCGCCATTGCGTTTGTGTTCACCCTGTTTGGCGCGGCGGGCACGCGCTATCGCACCGTCTCCTTTGGCACGCTTGCCGTTGCCATCTACACCACGCTCACCCACGACCCGCACGCCGCGCCCTATCTCAACACGCTGCTGATTATCATCGGCACGCTGCTGTACACCCTGTTTACCCTGCTCGCGCACCTTCTGTTCCCCCATCGCCCCGTGCAAGAAAACATCGCCCAAGCCTATGATGCCCTTGCCGATTACCTGAACAGCAAAGCCAGTTTTTTTGACCCCGACGAAATCGATGAACACGACCAACAGCAAATCCAGCTAGCCATGACCAACAGCCGCGTCATCAGCA
>CAUQDE010000148.1:0-4856 GCA_963516425.1 uncultured Kingella sp. | reverse complement strand
TCCGCAGGGCAAAGCTATTCCTTCTTGCGCAAAAAATGCGTGCAAGTGTTCAACGTGGCGCAAATCAAATTAACCGACCCCAATAACGACACACTCGCTGTTTACGGCATCCAATCCGCCAACAAAGCGCGGGTGGAACTATTCGGCGCAGACATCGCCGAAAACACCATTTTGCGTAAAACCAAAGGCGGCTACGCTTCGGCAGACGGCAAAATCCGCCTGCAAAAAAGCAAACGCGGCTGGAAACTGCATCATGCGAAATAAGGGTTGCGCCAAGCCAAAGGCAGCCTGAAAAAGCATGATAGCGAATAGATGGATTGTTTCAGGCAGCCTGAAAACGTAATCCCACCCCGAAAGCCTCATTATGGAACAGCACATCAATTACATCACACTTGGCGTATCCGATTTACCCGCATCGCGGCGGTTTTATCGCGAAGTGTTTGGCTGGCAAGAAAACGAAAACAGCAACGAATATATCGCCTTTTTTCAAACAGGCGGTGCATTGGTTTTTGCGCTGTTTGCACGCGATAGCTTGGCGGCAGATGCACACCTATCCGCCGCATCGCCCAGCGGATTTCCCCGTTTCACATTGGCGCACAATGTGGGCAGCGAAGCCGAAGTCAATGCGCTGTTTGCCGATTTTGCCGCACGCGGTGTGAACATTATCAAAGCCCCGCAAAAAGTTTTTTGGGGCGGATATAGTGGCTACATCGCCGACCCCGACGGTTTTTTATGGGAAATCGCCTACAACCCGTTTTTACAAAAATTGCGCTAAGGCAGCCTGAAAAAGGAAAACCGTAGATTTAGGAGTACACAAAATGCTAGATTTTTCCACCACAGTACAAAAACGCCAATCTATCCGTGCCTTTAAAGACACACCATTAAGCCGTGCCGAAATAGAAGCTATATTGCAAGACACATTCCGCGCACCATCTGCCGTGAACGCGCAACCGTGGCAAATCCACATTGCATCGGGGCAAACGTGGCAAAAATTATCCGCCGCATTGGTAGATGTATTGGCAAATGGCAAGCCCGCTCCCGATTTTTCGTATGACCAAGCCGCGTTTACAGGCGAATATGAAAACCGAATGCGCCATATCTACAAAACCCTGTATGACGCATTCGGTATCACGCGGGAAGATAAAGCAGGGCGCGCTCGTTTCGCTGCTGAAAACATGAGTGGTTACGGTGCACCGCACGTGGCTTTTTTCTTTGCGCCCAAAATCACCGATAACGTATTTGTCGCTATGGACGTGGGTATGCTGGTGCAAACCTTTATGCTGGCTTTAACCGCGCGTGGTTTTGGCAGCGTGCCACAGTTAGCTTTGGCGCGTTATCCTGATACGGTGCGCGAAATTTTAGGTGTACCAAGCGAAATGAAATTATTACTAGGCGTGTCGTTTGGTTATCCTGATTTTGATGCAAAAATCAATCAAATTCACCTGCCGCGTGCTGATTTAAGTGAAACCACAGTCTTTCACGATTGATTTTCAGGCTGCCCATGTCAGCACCACGCTGTTGCTCCGCCCCAAAGGCAGCCTGCGAAGCGGCGTTGCAAAGCTAAAACACCCAAACCATTTGAAATAAAAAGGTTCACCATGAACGACATGACTTTATATCTCATCATCGCCCTAGCCCCCCTAGCAGGCTGCTTGCTGGCAGGCTTATTCGGCAACCGCATCGGGCGTGCAGGCGCGCATAGCGCTACCATTTTGGGCGTTGCCGTTTCCGCCGTGCTGTCGCTCTATGTGCTCTACGGCTTTGCCACGGGCACGCGCGCCAAGTTCGATGAAAACGTGTACACATGGCTCACCATGAACGGCGTGGATTTTTCAGTCGGTTTCTTGGTGGACAGCCTTACCGCCATGATGATGGTTGTCGTAACCGTGGTTTCGCTGATGGTGCACATCTATACCATCGGCTATATGCACGACGAAGCAGTCGGCTACCAACGCTTTTTCAGCTATATCTCCTTGTTTACATTCAGCATGTTAATGCTGATCATGTCCAACAACTTTATCCAGCTATTCTTCGGCTGGGAAGCCGTGGGCTTGGTGTCTTATCTGCTGATCGGTTTCTACTTCAAAAAACCTTCCGCCACCTTTGCCAACCTAAAAGCCTTTTTGGTGAACCGCGTCGGCGATTTCGGCTTCTTGCTCGGTATCGGCTTGGTTTTGGGCTATTTCGGCGGCAGCCTGCGCTATCAAGACGTGTTCGCCTATCTGCCCAATGTAGTCGGTATGCAATTTCTCGGTACGGATTTAATCACCGTAACCTGCCTTTTGCTGTTTGTCGGCGCAATGGGCAAATCCGCACAATTTCCGCTGCACGTTTGGCTGCCCGATTCTATGGAAGGACCAACGCCCATTTCCGCACTGATTCACGCGGCAACCATGGTAACCGCAGGCTTGTTTATGGTGTCGCGCATGTCGCCGATGTATGAACTCAGCACCACCGCCCTGAGCGTGATTATGGTAATCGGCGCGATTACTGCGCTGTTTATGGGCTTTCTCGGCATCATCCAAAACGATATTAAACGCGTGATTGCCTATTCCACCTTGTCGCAGCTGGGCTATATGACTGTTGCGCTGGGCGTGTCGGCGTATTCCGTTGCCATGTTCCATGTGATGACGCACGCCTTTTTCAAAGCCTTGCTGTTCTTAGCGGCAGGTTCGGTAATCATCGGCATGCACCACGACCAAGATATGCGCAACATGGGCGGCTTGCGTAAATATATGCCGATTACATGGTTCACCATGCTGCTGGGTAATCTTTCGCTGATCGGCACGCCGTTTTTCTCGGGCTTTTATTCCAAAGATTCCATTATTGAAGCCGTGAAACTGAGCCATTTAACTGGCAGCGGCTTTGCTTATTTTGCCGTGCTGGCCAGCGTGTTTGTTACTGCGTTTTACGCGTTCCGCCAATATTTCATCGTGTTCCACGGCAAAGAGCGTTGGCGCGAAGCCAAGCATGATCACAATCACCACGACGACCACGGGCATCACCACGGCTTGTCGCCCAAAGACAATCCGCACGAAAGCCCTTGGGTGGTAACGTTTCCGCTGGTGTTTTTGGCGGTGCCGTCTGTGATTATCGGCGCATTGACCATTGAGCCGCTGCTGTATGGCGATTTCTTTAAAGATGTGATTTTTGTGAACCACGAAGCGCATCCTGTAATGCAGCACATGAAAGCCGAATTCCACGGCGCAATGGCAATGGTGTCGCACAGCTTGACTTCGCCCGTGCTGTATCTGGCGATTGCGGGCGTGGTTGCCGCATGGTTTTTGTATGTTGCCAAGCCAAGCCTGCCTGCCAAAATTCAGGCTGCCTTTAAGCCTGTTTATACGCTGCTGGATAATAAATATTATTTGGATACGATTTATTTCAATGTGTTTGCTCGCGGTGCGCGTGTGCTGGGCAATTTGTTCTGGAAAGTGGGCGATACGCTGATTATTGATAACGGCATTGTGAATGGCTCGGCAAAATTTGTTGGCGCAGTCGCCGCGCAAGTGCGCAAAGCGCAAACAGGTTTTATCTACACCTATGCCGCTGTGATGGTGTTTGGCTTGCTGGTGATGGTGGCGGCGTTCTTTTGGGGGCTGTGGTTCAAATAGTTTTAACCTTGTTGAAACCTGCGGTTTTAGCTTCGCTGGAACTCACTTCGTTCGTTTTCAGGCTGCCTGAAACGCACAAACCCCTTTCAATCATTTCAACTAAATATAAGAGAAAACAGGCGATACTATGTTTTTCAACAACTTACTCAGCTTAGCCATTTGGCTGCCGATATTGGCAGGCGTGCTGGTGCTGGCGACTGGTTCAGACGACAAAGCTCCATTGGCGCGCATCCTTGCGCTAATCGGCGCGATGGCGAGTTTTGCAGTAACGCTGCCGCTATTTACCCATTTCAACCGTGCAGACGCTGGCTTTCAATTTACCGAAATGCACGCATGGATACCTGCGCTCAATTTGAACTACGCGCTGGGCGTGGACGGTATTTCGGTGCTGTTTATCATTTTGAACGCGTTTATCACGCTGATGGTGGTGCTGGCGGGCTGGGAAGTTATCCAAAAACGCCCCGCGCAATATATGGCGGCGTTCTTGATTATGAGCGGGTTGATTAACGGTGCATTTGCCGCGCAAGATGCCATTTTGTTCTACACCTTTTTTGAAGGCATGCTGATTCCGCTGTATTTGATTATTGGTATGTGGGGTGGGCAGCGCAGAATGTATGCCGCGATGAAGCTGTTCCTCTACACGCTGCTGGGCTCGCTGTTGATGCTGGTGGCGCTGATTTATCTCTCCAACCAAGCCAATGGCAGCTTTGCGATTGCCGATTTGCAGGCGATTAAGCACATTCCATTGGGTGTGCAACAGCTTTTGTTTATTGCGTTTTTCCTATCGTTTGCGGTGAAAGTACCGATGTTCCCCGTGCACACTTGGCTGCCCGATGCCCACGTTGAAGCCCCAACAGGCGGCTCTATGGTGCTGGCGGCGATTACGCTGAAAGTGGGCGCGTATGGCTTCTTGCGCTTTATTTTGCCGATTTTGCCCGATGCTTCGCATTATTTTGCGCCTGTGGTGATTGTGCTGAGCCTGATTGCGGTGGTGTATATCGGCTTGGTGGCGCTGGTGCAAACCGATATGAAAAAGCTGGTGGCGTATTCGTCAATTAGCCACATGGGTTTTGTTACGCTCGGGTTTTTCCTGTTTATGCACAATGGGCAGCCTGAAAGCTGGGCGTTTAAAGGTGCGATTATGCAGATGATTTCGCATGGCTTTGTGTCTGCGGCGATGTTTATGTGCATCGGCGTGATGTATGACCGTTTGCACACGCGCAATATTGCCGATTACGGCGG
>CAUQDE010000147.1:0-4914 GCA_963516425.1 uncultured Kingella sp. | reverse complement strand
GTCGTAAAAGCCTTTGCTCCATTCGGTGATGAGCACGTTGATTTTTACCACGCCAAAGCCGAGCGACACGAGCACCACTAGGATAAGCTACGAGAGCGGGTTTTTGGCGTTGAGCCAGTAGTCTTGGATGAAATAGTGGAAGTTTTTGAGTAGTTTTTTTATGGGGATTTTTGTGGGGTGGAGACGATTTGGGGGAGAAGTGTGAAATTGGTTTTCAGGCTGCCTATGCCCTGCCCTTTTAAACAACAAAAGCGATTGGGCGCAGATGGCGAGATGGGTTTTAGCTTGGCAGAAACACATTGCGCTGCTTTTCAGGCTGCCTTTTATTCGCAACAGCAAGCAACGTTAGGCAGCCTGCGCAGCGAAGCTAAAAATAAGTTAGCCAATCAAACCAAGATGCTCAAACAAAATAAACGTGCCGATGCCAATTAACACGATGCCGCCAAACAGCTCGGTGCGTTTGCCGATGATGCCGTCTAACACGCCGCCAAGCTTAATGCCAATCACCGCCATCAGCGTGGTTGCCGAGCCGATGGCCAGCGCGGTGAGCCAGATGTTCACCTCCAAAAAAGCAAGGCTCACGCCCACAATCATGGAATCTATGCTGGTGGCGATGGCGGTAATCAGCAGCAGCCATTTGGATGGCATGGTATCTTGGGCGGCGCTGTCGTCGTCGGCTTCGGGCGATAGGCTTTCGCGTATCATTTTGCCACCCAACACCAGCAGCAAGCCAAAGGCAATCCAATGGTCAAAGGCTTCTATATAGGGGGCGGCGATGGTGCCTGCGCCGTAGCCAATCAATGGGGTGATGGTTTCTACAATGCCGAAGGTGAGCGCGATTTGCGCGGCTTGCAGATGGCGGGTTTTGCCAATGCTGGCACCGCGCGCGATGGCGGCGGCAAAGGCATCAGCAGACATGCTGAATGCGAGTAAGGCGGTAGCGAGTGGGTTCATGGTGTTTACGGTATTATTATTTTGGCAAAAGGCGCGGATTATACCGTTTTTTGCGGGGCAGCCTGAAAGCGGTTTGGGGTTTTCAGGCTGCCTTTTTTGCGTCTTTGCGTTGGGGATGTTGTTGTGCCTTGCTGGCTTAAATACGCAAGGGGTTTTGCTTGCGAATAGGCAGCCTAAAAATGGGTGGGGCGGTTGTGTATTTCCCTAGCCGCGCAATGGGCAAACAAGGCGGCGCAGCGCTTGGGCTTTTCGGTTTTCAGGCTGCCTTTGGGATGCTGATTAACCGTTAAGCAAACGTTGCCCAAATCATCGGCTTTGTTGGCGCTGGGATTTTGGCGACGAGCCGTCTCCGCGCCATAGGCAGCCTGAAAATGGGGGTATTCGTTTTCAGGCTGCTTTTTTGTGAACAAGCGAAACGGGTTCGGCAAATACTAAGAGCATTCGGGCAACAATCCAGCCAATCATTCGGACAACAAGCAATCAAACAACAAGCCCCCGCCGTTTTCAGGCTGCCTATTGTGGCGTGTGATGCGTGCCGTTATCGTCCTTATTAGGGTCGGCAATCAGCACGCGGCGGTTTTGATTGCTCCACAGCAGGCGGGCGGCTTGGCGCAGGTTTTCCAGCGTGATGCTGTCAGGCAGTTTCGCCATATTGTTCAGATAGCTGGCGTTGCCAAAGTGGCTTTGGCTGAGTATCAGGCGGTTAAGCCATGTTTCGGGGGTTTGCACGCGTTTGCTTTCTTGCTCGGCTAGCTTGGCGCGCAGGGCAGCGACGTGTTTTTCGTTAAGCGTATTGGGAAAATTTTGCAACACGCGCTCGCCCAGTTGCCACAAGGCTTCGGCTTTGTCGGGCGTGGTGGCAAAGTGCAGCTCGCTTTCAATGCGGTTGGTTTCAGGGTTGAACGTGGTTTCAAATTTCAGGCTGTACACGCCCAATTGCTTGTCGCGCAGCTCGGCTTTCAGTTGCTCGTATGCTAAATCGCGCAGCAGCGATACTTGCGCGGCGGTTTCAGGCTGCCACGGCTGCTCGGTGTAGGCGTAAACATCGCTGCGATCCACGTTGTTTGTAGAAAACCGTTTTAGCCTTGCAACTTCGCTTTGCTGCGCAGGCTGCCTATTTTTGTTAAATTTCGTTTATTGTTTACTAAGCCTTGTAAATGGGGCGGGTTTGGCGTATTGTTTGGGCTATTTTTCAGGCTGTTTTTGCACTGCTTTGGTGGCTTAATAGGCAGCCTGAAAACAGAGGCGGTAAATCCAAGCGCCCTACCCTTTTTTCAGGCTGCCTCAGCCGCTTCACTTCAACTTCAATCTAAGGAATCCATTATGAGAATAGCCATACCCAAAGAATCCCTAAAAGGCGAAACCCGCGTTGCTGCTACGCCCAGCACGGTTGCCCAGTTGCAAAAATTGGGCTTTGAAGTGGTGGTGGAGCGCGGTGCAGGCGTGGCGGCGGGCTTAACCGACGCGGCGTTTGAAGAAGCGGGCGCGGTGTTGGTGAACGCCAAAGATGCTTGGTCTGCGCCATTGATTTATAAAGTGAACGCACCCAGCGATAAGGAAATCAACCGCCTGCACGAAGGGCAAACGCTGGTGAGCTTTTTGTATCCGCGCCAAAACGAAGAGCTGGTGCAAAAGCTGAACGATAAAAAAGTGAACGCGCTGGCGATGGACATGGTGCCGCGCATTTCGCGCGCGCAGGCGTTGGACGCGCTCTCTTCCATGGCAAACATTTCGGGCTACCGCGCGGTGATTGAAGCGGCCAATGCGTTTGGACGCTTTTTCACGGGGCAAATCACCGCTGCGGGCAAAGTGCCGCCCGCGCAAGTGCTGATTATCGGCGCGGGCGTGGCGGGCTTGGCGGCGATTGGCACGGCAAACTCGCTGGGCGCGGTGGTGCGCGCGTTTGACACGCGCTTGGAAGTTGCCGAGCAAATTGAATCCATGGGCGGCAAATTCTTGAAACTGGATTTTCCGCAAGAAAGCAGCGGCTCGGGCGATGGCTACGCCAAAGTGATGAGCGAAGAATTTATCGCCGCCGAAATGAAGCTGTTTGCCGAGCAGGCGCGCGAAGTGGACATCATCATCACCACCGCCGCCATCCCGGGCAAACCCGCGCCCAAGCTGATTACGGCAGACATGGTTGCCAGCATGAAAGCAGGCTCGGTGATTGTGGACTTGGCGGCGGCAACGGGCGGCAACTGCGAGCTCACCAAACCGGGCGAATTATTCGTTACCGACAACGGCGTGAAAATCATCGGCTACACCGATATGGCAAACCGCTTGGCGGGGCAATCCTCCCAGCTTTATGCCACCAATTTAGTCAATCTCACCAAGCTGCTCTCGCCCAACAAAGACGGCGAAATTGAGCTGAATTTTGACGACGTGATCATCCGCAACATGACCGTTACCCGCGACGGCGAAGTAACTTTCCCGCCGCCCGCCATCCAAGTTTCCGCCGCGCCACAACAAGCCAAGCAGCCTGAAAAAGCGGTTGCCGCCAAAACCGAAGCCGAGCCAACGCCTGCATGGAAGCGCATTGCCCCTGCGGCGATTGCGGCGGTGTTGATTTTGTGGGTGGGCGCGGTAGCTCCCGAAGCCTTCTTGCAGCATTTCATCGTATTCGTGCTCTCGTGCGTGATTGGCTACTATGTGGTTTGGAACGTGAGCCATTCGCTGCACACGCCGCTGATGGCGGTTACCAATGCGATTTCGGGGATTATTGTGGTGGGCGCGTTGTTGCAAATTGGCGCAGGCGGCGTGGTGTCGTTCTTGGCGTTTATTGCCGTGCTACTGGCGAGCATCAATATTTTCGGCGGCTTTTTTGTTACGCGCAGAATGTTGAATATGTTTAGAAAAGGGTAAATCCGCGTTTTCAGGCTGCCTTTGGCTTTTCAGGCTGCCGCAAAACCTTAAACCCTCTTGATTACATCTATCCCTCAAATTTCGGAGAACTCAAAAAATGTCCACAGGATTAGTAACCGCAGCCTATATCGTTGCTGCCATCTTATTCATTTTCTCGCTGGCGGGCCTATCCAAGCAAGAAACCGCCAAGCAAGGCTGTTATTCGGGCATCGCGGGCATGGCGATTGCGCTCGTTGCCACCATTTTTGCCGACAACGTTTCGGGCTTGGGCTGGATTATCCTCGCCATGCTCATCGGCGCGGCGCTGGGTATCTACAAAGCCAAAAAAGTGGAAATGACCGAAATGCCCGAACTCATCGCCTTGCTGCACAGCTTTGTGGGCTTGGCGGCAGTGTTGGTGGGCTTTAACAGCTTTATCGACGCGAGCAACGTTGCCGACGATATGCACACTATTCACTTGGTGGAAGTGTTTCTCGGCATCTTTATCGGCGCGGTAACGTTTACTGGCTCGCTGGTCGCCTTTGGCAAATTAAACGGCAAAATCAGCAGCAAGCCTTTGAAACTGCCACACAAACACAAGCTCAACCTAGCCGCGCTGTTGGTGTCGTTTGTGTTGATGTTGGTGTTTGTGGGCGCGAACGGCAGCTGGTTCGCCCTGATTGTGATGACCGCGATTGCGCTGGCGTTTGGCTGGCATTTGGTGGCTTCCATCGGCGGCGCGGATATGCCCGTGGTGGTGTCCATGCTGAACTCATATTCAGGCTGGGCGGCTGCGGCAGCGGGTTTTATGCTGTCTAACGATTTGTTGATTGTTACCGGCGCGCTGGTGGGCAGCAGCGGCGCGATTTTGTCTTACATCATGTGCCAAGCGATGAACCGCTCGTTTATTTCCGTGATTGCGGGCGGCTTTGGCACGGACGGCACAGCCGCCGCCGCAGGCAGCGAAGAAGTGGGCGAATACCGCGAAGTGAAACCTGCCGATGTGGCGGCGATGCTGAAAGGCGCGGGCAGCGTGATTATCACCCCCGGCTACGGCATGGCGGTGGCGCAGGCGCAATATCCCGTTGCCGAGATTACCGATTTGCTGCGTAAACAAGG
>CAUQDE010000146.1:0-4929 GCA_963516425.1 uncultured Kingella sp. | reverse complement strand
CAATCCCGACGTAGGGTGTGTGCGGAACGCACGCACGCGGTTTCTGTTCAAACGAACTCAGTCCCGACGCGGGGTGAGCGTCCCCTTCGGGCTACCTGAAAAAGTGCAGCAAGCGTAGCGTGGATCATCACCCAAGCGATGCACGCGCTTTCTGAACAACAAAGGCAGCCTGAAAGTTGGTTTTCAGGCTGAAACCTTTGCAAAACCCCCAACAACAGCCTAAAACCTAAAATGGAGTGGCGACGGCTCGTCGCCAAATTGCTTATTAAACATAGCATTACTGATTTTTCAAAATGTCGGCGAGCCGCCGATGTTCCACCGGTTACAGGTTTTGCAAAGGTTTCAGGCTGCCTTTAACGATATTGCGCTTGCCAACACACAAAGCAAAAACCGTGTTTCCCTTGCCAGAAACACGGTTTTATTGCGCCAGCCGTTTTCAGGCTGCCACCTTACACGCCACCATATAATTCACACGCACATCATCCTGCAAAAAATACTGCCGCGTGAGCAGGTTGAACGACATCCCGCGCGTGTCCACCACATCCAGCCCTGCCTGCCGCGCCATGCGTGCCAACTCCGATGGCGTGATAAATTTTTGCCAATCGTGCGTGCCTTTGGGCACAAGGTTGAGCACATATTCCGCGCCCAGCACCGCGTGCAGATACGATTTAGGATTGCGGTTGATGGTGGAAAAAAACACCCAGCCATCAGGCTTTGCCAGCTTGGCGCAGGCGCGGATGATGGATGCGGGGTCGGGCACGTGTTCCAGCATTTCCATGCACGTTACCACGTCAAACGACTGCGGCATCTCCGCCGCCAAATCTTCCACGCTCACGCAACGATAGGCGATGTTACCCACGCGCTCGGCATCGGCATGCGCCTGCGCGGTTTGCAGCGACAATTCCGCCATGTCCACGCCCAACACGCTTGCCGCGCCGCGCCGCGCCATGCTTTCCGACAATATGCCGCCGCCGCAGCCCACGTCCAACACCGTTTTGCCCGCCAAGCCGGCGTGTTGGTCGATGTAGTCCAAGCGCAGGGGGTTGATGTCGTGCAGCGGTTTGAACTCGCCCGTTTTGTCCCACCATTTATCGGCGATTTGGCTGAACTTGGCGATTTCGTTGGGGTCAACGTTGATGGTTTCGTTGGTCATTTTGGTTTCCTTGTTTATATTGAGGCAGCCTGAAATCCTGTAAACCGTTTTCAGGCTGCCTATTCTATAGCGCAAAAGGCAGCCTGAAACGCAGTAAACCCACTTTCAGGCTGCCTCACAATCATTGTTTACGCGTCCGCAGCCACATCGCCCACACAATCAGCAACACCGCCGCAAAAAACATCACGCTCCACACCGGCAGCGGCACGCCCAACACCTTATACACCTCGCCGCAAAAGCCCGAATCGCCGCGCAACAGCGGCTCATACAGCTTAAACAACGGCTTGTTTTTCAAAACGAACGACAGCGGCGCGCCGCAATCGGGCTGCTCGGCGGGCGGCAGCGATTGCAAATGAATCTGCTTTGCCGCCACCCACGCGCCAAACGCCGCAGGGGCGGAAATCAACAACGCCGCCAGCGTGCGCCCAATCAGCTTGCGATGCGGCAGCGCGATGCAAACTAACGCCAGCAACATTGTCGCCACCAACGCCAAACGCTGCTGGATGCACATCACGCACGGGTTCATTTTCAGCACATATTGCCCGAAAAACGAGCCGCACACGCCGCACGCCGCCACCAAAAACACCGCCAGCACCGTCAAACGATAGCGCGGCATCGCCCGCAATTTGTTTACCAAACTCATGTTGTCATTCCAAAATCCATAAAGTGACGAAGTATAATACCAATTTCCCCATAAGGCAGCCTGAAATGTCCCAAGCAACCGCCCTCGTTATCTTTTCAGGTGGACAAGATTCCACCACTTGCCTGTTCCAAGCCATCGCCGATTGCGGCGTGGGCAACGTGCAAACCATCAGCTTCCAATACGGGCAACGCCACGCCATTGAGCTGCAACGCGCCGCGTGGATTGCCCAAGATTTAGGCGTGCCGCACACCGTGTTGGATTTATCCACCATCGGCAACATCACCCACAACGCTTTGATGGACAGCAGCGCGCCCATCCAGCAAGCGGGCAACACGCCGAACACCTTTGTGGACGGGCGCAACGCCCTATTTTTGCTCTACGCCGCCATCCACGCCAAAGCGCAAGGCATCCGCCGCCTCTACACCGGCGTGTGCGAAACCGATTTTTCCGGCTACCCCGACTGCCGCGACGTGTTCATCAAATCCATGAACGTAACGCTCAATCTCGCCATGGACTACCCGTTTGACATCCGCACGCCGCTGATGTGGCTCACCAAAAAACAAACATGGGCGCTCGCCGACCAACTGGGCGCGTTTGACTACATCCGCGCGCACACCCACACCTGCTACATGGGCGTGGCAGGCGGCTGCCACCAATGCCCCGCCTGCATCTTGCGCGAACGCGGGCTGCGGGAGTATTTGGCGGAACGGGGTGGGTAGGGTTACCCCTATCGTTGAAAAATCCAAAGGCAGCCTGAAACGCACTGTATCCGTTTCAGGCTGCCTTTCTTTGCAACGCCCACGCACGTTGATAGCTAATTGATTGTACAAAGGCAGCCTGAAAACGCTTTTGAAACGCTATTTACACCCTGCCCAAACACGCTTCACTCGTTTTCAGGCCGCCTCAACCTTCTCCCTTTTCGGCAACACCCACAACGCCCCCAGTGCAAACACACTCATCACCGCAAACGCCCAACTTGGCTGCACCTGATACAAACCACCCGCCAGCAGCGTCAAAACCGCCACCCCCGCGCAACTCGCCATCCCAATATACAACGCCTGCAATTTTGCCATATCCTGTTCAGGCTGCCGCACAATAAACCGCACCATCGCAAAATGCGACAAACTAAACCCCGCCGCGTGCAACAGCTGCACCGCCAGCAAAGCCCACGGATTCACCGTTGCCGCCATCAGTAGCCACCGCCCCGCGGTCAGCACCGCCGACACCTGCATCAAGCGCACCACCTCCGCCCCACCCAACAGCCGCCGCGAAAAGAAAAACAACACAATCTCCGCCACCACCGCCACGCTCCACAGCCCGCTCACCTGCTGCGGCGCAATCCCCGCCGCCCGCCAGTAAATCACCCCATAAGTGTAATACGCCGCATGGCTGCCCTGAATCAACGACACAGCCAGCAGCATCCCTCGCGTTTCAGGCTGCCTTAACAACGCCATAAAGCCCAACGATGCCCCCTGCGCCGTCTCCGCCCGATTCTGCAACGCAGGCACCGCCCGCGGCAGCTGCATCAGACCATGCACCAGCAACAACACCGCCATCAAATACACCAACCACACCGCGCCCAACTGCGCCACCACCCAGCCCGCCAGCAACGTCCCAAAAATATACGCCCCCGAGCCAAACAAACGCACCCGCCCATAATCCAAGCCAATCTGCTTTTGCCACGCGCTCGCCGCCGTCTCATTCAACGGCATCTCACCACCATTCAACGCAAAAAACAACCAAATCAACGCCACCAACAACCACGCCGCCCCCGCGCTCGCCGCAGCCACCAACAACGCCAACACACCACCCCACGTTGCCAGCCGAATTGTTGGCAACAACAAATCCAGCCGCCGCACCCGTTTGGACAGCCACAAACCACCCCCAAACCGAAACAAATAAGCCGACGACATCGCAAACGCAATAAAAAATTCCGAATAATGATGACTCTGCAACCACAGCGGAAAAAACGGCTGTATCACGCCAAACGCGCAGTAATAGCCCAAGAAATTTAATGCCAGCCAAGAAAAAGCAGGAATTTGGAAAGATGGCTTCATGGTAAAACCTTGTTTGCAAAATTAAATTTAAATTTATTTATTCACTAGCCTTTACAAGTAAGCATCTCAATAAAATCATACAAATCAAATGACACAATATATTCACGCAAATAATCTATTGACCATATTTCCGTCTTATTAAAACATTCAGTATTGATAAAATAATAAGCATCCATTCCATCATGCGATATGGGAATAAACATCTTATTCTCAGCACCTATTTGGTTATTTTTTCTTAATTCCTTTGCGATGGTAACAACGTTTTGCCAATATGGGCATTGAGATGCTTCCTGATGTGGTAATCCATAAATTTCAAATCCATAACCAACAACCGCGCCAAAGTTCGCTAAAAATTCTCTGTATTGATAAGGAAAAATAACTTCCAGCTCTTGCTCTGCCATCTTAATGGTTTGCTCATCTACTGCGCCAAATTTGTCGCAATCTTTTAAAAGCAAATTAACTTTCTCATCATTAGCCTGATTCATGGTTTATCTCTACGCAAAAAATAGGTTAATGCACCAAAGGCAGCCTGAAACGAAATTCAACAAAACTAAAGGGAAATCAGTGGCTCGCCAACATCTTGCTTACTACCCTCACGGACAACAAACCATCGCCAAAACCATAATCGCCATTCAGATTAAGTTTTCAGGCTGCCCCACTCTACCCTGCCGCCTACCCCAAATAAACTTTCAGGCTGCCTCATCACAACAAGGCAGCCTGAAATCCACTCTTCAATCAAAACGCACGCTCAACCGCCGTTTTAATCCATTCCGTTAAATGCGCAGGCATCACGCCCCACACCAGCAACAGCAGCGCGTTGGCAGACAACACCCACTTCGCCGCCAGCGTGCCGCTCAACGGCTCGTGTCGGGTCGCATCTTCAAAATACATCACGCGCACCACGCGCAAATAATAGAACGCACCCACCAAGCTCATCACCACCGCAAACACCGCCAGCAGCGTTGCCCACGGATAAGGCGCGGCAACCAAGGCTTTGAGTACGGCAAATTTGGCGTAAAAGCCCGCCAGCGGCGGAATGCCCGCCATGCTAAACAGCGCCAGCAACATCAAAAACG
>CAUQDE010000145.1:0-4935 GCA_963516425.1 uncultured Kingella sp. | reverse complement strand
ATTCAGCCTGCGTTGTTTGCGCTGCCACAGTCGTTGGATTTGCTGGCGCGGGTGGGTGTTAGTTGTGCTGAAATTCGCTTCGCTCATTTTCAGGCTGCCTATTGTTTGCCTGTGTTCGCGCTCTCTTGCGCGGTGGACGTATTTTTTGGGCTGGGCTGTTGCACGCGTTTGCGTTACCGCGCGGGGTTTTGGGCGGCGCAAGCGGCGGTGGTGCTGGGGTATAGCGTGATTATTGCTTTCAGGCTGCCTGAAATGTGGGCGCACCCGTTTGCGCCGTTGGTGAAAAATGTGCCGATTTTGGCAGTATTGATTTATTTGTGTGATGCAAACAGGAGGGCGCAGCCATGAATGCGTATTTAATTGTGAAAACCTTGCATATTTTGTCGGCAACGCTGATGGTAGGCACGGGCTTTGGCACGGCGTTTTATTTGTTCTGGGCAAACCGCTCGGGCTCGGTGGCGGCGCAAGCGGTGGTGGGGCGGTGGGTGATGAAGGCGGATTGGTGGTTTACCACGCCTGCGGTGATTTTTCAGCCGCTGTCGGGCTTGTGGCTGCTGCATCAAATGGGCATGCCGCTGTCGTGGAGCGGGGCTTGGCTGTGGGTGAAGTGGACGCTGGTGTTGTACGCGCTGGCGGGCGCGTGTTGGCTGCCCGTGGTGTGGTTGCAAATCAAAATGGCGCGGCTCTCGGCAGCGGCTTGGGCGGCGGGGGAAACACGCCTGCCCGCGTGTTATCGGCGTTACCAGCTTTGCTGGGAGCTGCTCGGCTACCCCGCGTTTTGCGCCACGGTGGTGATTTATTTTTTAATGGTAATGAAACCGATTTAACAAGGCTAATTGCGCTTGGATTACAATTTAGGCAGCCTGAAAAGAGTGTTTGGCACGGCGCAATGGTTTGGCTTTGCCAGCGCACGGCTTGCCAGCAAGCCAAAGGGCGTGTTGGCAATCAACATTTTGGCGGCTTTTACGCCATAAGACGGCATCTGCCGCGTTAAAAACACTCGCCTATGAATGGCATAGGCTCGTATTTTTGCCTTGCATCTACCGCCTTCTGACGCAAAATCCGCAGCAAAAGTTGAATGCCAACACGCCCGAGGCGCGGGGAACGTATCCCGTAGCCTAAGCCGCCACGCCCGCGTTTTCAGGCTGCCTTAATCAACCAATCCCACAAGGAGACCTAACATGAAAAAATCAATCCTACTCACCGCGCTAGCCCTAGCCAGCACCGCCGCGCTCGCCTGCCATCAGCCACCCAAACGCTTCTATCCGCAGCCCGAGCAATCCACCACCGCCGCCCCCGCCGCGCAACAATGGACGCACCCCAGCAAAGCCACCCCCGCGCCAGAAGCCAGCGCACCCGCTAGCAAATAGCGCGTAATCGTGTGGCGCAGCAATCGCCTTGCGCCACACGCCCCATTCCGCCCATTTTCCGAGAACCCCCATGAAACCCCTAGCCCTAATCGCCACGCTTGCCCTCATCGCCAGCCCCGCGCTTGCCGAGCCGCGCCCCATATCCTGCGTGGACACCAGCATAGACAACCCACCCATAGACAAAGCCTCCTCCGCCCAATGCAGCCCCCGCCCCGACGGCGGGCAAACCTGCCGCCGCTATTGGCTCAATTCAGGCAATCTCGCCAGCGAAAGCCAACACGATGCCCAAGGGCGCGAACAAGGCATCAGCAAAACCTATTATTCCAACGGCAGCCTGAAAACCAGCACCGCCTACCAAAACGGTGAAAAACACGGCACAGCCCAAAGCTACGCCGCAGACGGCACGCTGCAAACCACCACGCACTATTGCCACAATGCCGAATGCCCACCTGCGCAGAAATAAATATTTCAGGCTGCCCTAAATCAATCAAAGGCAGCCTGAAATCTAAAATGGAACGGCGGCGGATTACCGCCAAATGGCTGATTAAACAGAGTATGACTGGTTTGCCAAGATGTTGGCGAGCCGACAATGCTCCATCGGTTGTCGGTTTTGCAAAAGGTTTTCAGGCTGCCTTCAATCAACCCAAAGGCAGCCTGAAACCCACAAAATCCCCACCCCAAAGGCACAACAATGAAACCCACCGCACCCCTCGCCGCAATCCTACTCAGCATCACACTCGCCCCCGCGCACGCCCTTGTAATCCACCCCGACATCTGGTTCAGCAGCGACAACGGCAATATCCAATGCGGCGGTTATTCGCAATACAGCAGCGGCGTCGTCTGCGAAATCTACCAACGTACCGACAACATTCAGCCGCGCACCGCCCGCCCCGAAGCCTGCCAAAAACGCGATTGGGGCTACCGCTTTGCCTTAGACGACTATGGCGAAGCCCGCGCCTTTTGCGTGGACGACAAACTCCGCAATCTCAGCGCAACCCCGCTGGCAAACGGCGCAACCCAGCGCAGAAAAAACTGGCGATGCACCGCCCAAGCACACAGCATCACCTGCCAAAACGCCGACCGCCACGGCTTCACGCTCACCCCTACCCAACAACGCTTCTTCTAGGATTGCCACCATGACCGCCCAACCCGATTACCCCACCGACAAACTGGTTATCAAATATCTGCTCTGCGGTGGCGCAGTCGGCGGCTTGATTATGGGCGCACTGGCGATGCACAACGAGCTGCGTTTCGCCGACAACCTGCTGGACATCGTGTTTGGCGCGGTGGGGCTGGTGCTGGTGTTTATGCTGTACGGCACGATGGTAGGTTTTCCCTATGTGGTGGCGTGCACCGTGCTGCTGCAAGATATTTTTATGTACCACAACGGCGCCAGAGAACCGTTTGCGCTGCAACAAACCACGGCGGTGGCGATGCTGACTTGCATTGGCAGCGCGTTGATTGTGGGTGTGTTTGTGTTGCCAAGGCAGCCTGAAAACTAAAATGGAGCGGCGACGGCTCGTCGCCAAATGGCGTTGTTTCAATAGGGCTTGGCTGGTTGGCAAGATGTCGGCAAGCCGCCGACGCTCCATTGGGTACAGATTTGACAAAAGTTTCAGGCTGCCTTGGGCTTGCGTAAGGATTTCAGGTTGCCTTTGGGGTTGAGCAACGCCTTAGCCTGAAATTTTTGTAAATGCCAAATCTCCCAAACAACGTCATTCCCGCGCAGGCGGGAATCTTGGCTAAATTTTCATAATAAATTGTTTTTACAAAATTTTCTAAACGTAAAACAAGATTCCCGCCTGCGCGGGAATGACGGCAGTTGTTGTGTTTCAGGCTGCCTTGTGGCTTGTGCAAAGGTTTTCAGGCTGCCTTTGGCGTTCGCAAAAACCGCCCCAACCCAACAATCCAATCAGCAACAATAAGGAATGATGCAAAATGAACATTCTCATCCTCGGCGGCAGCGGCTTTATCGGCAGCCGCGTAGCCAAAATCCTGCGCGAGCGGCAACACAACGTAACCACGCCATCGCACGCCGAACTGGACTTGATGCGGCTGGATTTGGGCGCAGCGCAACGCCTGTTACACGGGCAAGATTGCGTGGTGAACTGCATTGGCGTGATGAGCCGACACGCTGCGGTGTTGGAGCAGGTGCATCATCACGCGCCGCAGCAGTTGGCGCATTTGGCGCGGGTGGCGGGCGTGCAAACGTGGGTGCAGTTGTCGGCATTGGGCGCGGACGCGGCGCATGAGGTGGCGTTTGTGGGCAGCAAGGGGCGTGGTGATGCGGCGGTGTGTGCCAGCGGTTTGCGGGTGAACATGGCGCGTCCGAGCGTGGTGTTTGGGCGCGGCGGGGCGAGTTGCGAGCTGTTTATTAAGCTGGCGCGATTGCCGGTGCTGGTGTTGCCTGCGGGCGGGCGGTTTGCGTTGCAGCCTGTGCACGCGGACGATGTGGCGCAGGCGTTGGCGAATATGGCGGAGCAGCCGTTGCCGCATGGCGCGGTGGTGAATATGGCAGGCAGCCTGAAAACCACGCTGGCGGGTTATTTGGCGATTTTGCGGCAAACGCTGCATCATCGTGCTGCGCCTGCGGTGTGGGCGTTGCCGATGGGGTTGCTGCGCCCTGTGTTGCCGTTGACGAATGTGTTGAGCAATGGCTTTTTGTCGTCAGGCAGCCTGAAATTGCTGGCGCAAGGCTCGGTGGCGGATACGGGGGATTTTGCGCGGGTGTTGGGGCGCGAGCCGTTGGGGGCGGAGGCGTTTTATCGGTATCCGTAAAAGGCAGCCTGAAACGGCTACGGCATATATCGCGCGGCAAACAACGCCACCACATCGCCCACATAAACGCTGTTTTGCTGCAAGCCTAAGGCATTGAGTTGGAAATAGATAGCGCGAATTTCGTCCACTGTGAGCGCGACCGTGTGCGCGAGGCACGACAGCGCAAACGATTCCCACGCCATTTCGTGTTCGCCCACGCGCAGATAATGTTGAATGTTGCTGATGTCGTCTGGCGGGAAAGCGTGGACGTATTTTTGGGCGAGGGCGGTGAGATAGGATTCGCCGTGAGTTTGGTGCATGGTGGGGCTTTCTGAATCAATTAAAGGCAGCCTGCGTGGCGCAGCAGCATTGCGAAGCCAAAATGCTACATTACACGCAATTATTTGTATTTACGCGACATATTTTTTGGTTGATACAAACAAAGCAATTTTTATAAACAATGAGTTATTTACAAAAAATAGAAAAATTCCCGCCTATATAGGTTTTCATAGATGCAAAATCCAACAAGATTTAATAAAATGAAAAGGTCTGTAAAGACATCTTTACTATTTTATTTAACATAGGAATATTCAAATGAAAAAATTAACATTAGCCGTGCTTGTTTCGGCAGCTATGCTAAGCCTTTCTGCTTGTAGCAGTGGTGGCAGCAGTAATGGCATCAATGGCGATTTGTCTTTTATTGGACCAAAACCTACGCCTGCGCCTAAACCAGAGCCAACTCCGACCCCAACGCCAACTCCGACCCTAACTCCGACCCCAACGCCAACTCCGACCCCCACCCCCACCC
>CAUQDE010000144.1:0-4979 GCA_963516425.1 uncultured Kingella sp. | reverse complement strand
CACGGAACATCGCATGAAAATCGCCACATGGAACGTCAATTCGCTCAACGTGCGCCTGCCGCAAGTGAGCGACTGGCTCGCTAGCCACCAGCCCGACATATTGGTGCTGCAAGAGCTGAAACTGGAACAAGATAAATACCCCGCCGCCGCCTTTCGCATGATGGGCTGGCACACCGCATGGGCAGGGCAAAAAACCTACAACGGCGTCGCCATCATCAGCCGTCACGAGCTGCACGACGTGCAAACAGGCTTGCCCGCGCTGCCCGACGACCCGCAGCAACGCGTGATTGCCGCCACCATCAACGGCATCCGCGTAATCAATGTTTACTGCGTAAACGGCGAAGCGCTCGACAGCCCCAAATTCGCCTACAAACGCCAATGGTTCGCCGCGCTCACCGAATATGTGCGCGACCAGCTCGCCCAACACCCCAAGCTCGTGCTGCTGGGCGACTTCAACATCGCCCCCGCCGACGACGATGTGTATGACCCGCAACGCTGGCACGAAAAAATCCTCTGTTCTGGCGAAGAACGGCAATGGTTTGCCAACCTGCTCAACCTCGGGCTACATGACGCATTACGGCACATTTACCCCACCGGCGCGCACTACACATGGTGGGATTATCGCGGCGCGATGTTCGCCAAAGGCTTGGGGCTGCGCATCGACCACCTGCTCATCAGCCCCGCCCTGCGCGACACGCTACGCAGCGTCAGGATAGACAGCGAAGCCCGCGCCCAAGAACGCCCCAGCGACCACGCGCCTGTGGTGGCGGAGTGGGATTGAGTGGCGGCGCATAAAGGCAGCCTGAAAAGGGATAGAACCGTTTTCAGGCTGCCTATTATGACCAACGATATCAGTAGGGTGTGTGGCTTTGCCACGCACGCCGTTCCCAATACCATAACTTACCGCGTGCGTGCCTACGGCACACACCCTACACGTTGATTAAATTAGATTTCTCTTTACTTGTTCCACTGCATCCAAGGCAGCCTGAAAACACAAAACTGCTTAGCATCAAGCCAAGCGGTTTTTTACTGGATAGATGGATTTTCAGGCTGCCTATTCACAAAACACAAGCCACCCCGCCCCAAACAAAAAAAAGGACAGGCATCACCCTGTCCCACTAAAAAATTTCAGACCACTCGAACTCTCACAAACAAGCAGCCTGAAACCCCATCAAAAGTTAGCTCAATTATCCAAAATCAAGCAATCATCAATCTGGTTTTTGCGCAACCGCTCCACCGTTTGCTCCGCCTGCTGCCGTTCCATGCGCGGCGTGCGCACGTGATACATCGGCGTGCCATCCGCCGTTTTGGTCTCTTTCACCGAAGCAGGCACGCCCGCCAAAGCCGCGTTGGCAACCATCCTGTGCGCGTAATCCGCCTCTCTAAATGTCCCCAGTTGCACCGCAGAACCTGCTGCCCACGCGCTGCTGATGCCCGTAAGCAAAACCAAAGCTAAGCATAATTTTTTCATCACAGTCTCCTTGTGCCACATGGCAAGAAATCGGTCTAGGATAAAGAATCTAGTTACCAAGCTTGTAGCATTTGCCGTGCCAGTTACCACAAAACCTAACATATCTTTACATTAATCCCCGCCACCGCGCCCCGCTGCACACGGCAGCCTGAAACGCCATCCCGCAAAACAATCATCCCCACCATCCAACCTCGTTACCAATGTAAAAATTATAACTATTTGAAAAACAATCTATTTAATCCAACCCGCAAGGCAGCCTGAAAATCCCCCGCGCCTTTCGTTTACCGCGCAAACTGCCCTTTTTTGTAACCATCCTACAAACCGCGCCAAATTTTCAGGCGGCCAAATATGCTAAAATCCGCCCATTTTCTTAACACACTTTCCCGTCATGACCTACCAAGTTCTCGCCCGCAAATGGCGACCCAAAACCTTCGCCGACCTCGTGGGGCAACAACACGTTGTCAAAGCCCTGCAAAACGCCCTTGCCAACGGGCGTTTGCACCACGCTTATTTGCTCACAGGCACGCGCGGCGTAGGCAAAACCACCATCGCCCGCATTCTCGCCAAAAGCCTCAACTGCGAAAACGCGCATAACAGCGAACCCTGCGGGCAATGCGCCACTTGCCAAGCCATTGATGCGGGGCGGTTTGTGGACCTGCTGGAAATCGACGCCGCCAGCAACACCGGCATCGACAACATCCGCGAAGTGCTGGAAAACGCCCAATACGCGCCCACGGCAGGCAAATACAAGGTCTACATCATCGACGAAGTGCACATGCTGTCTAAATCCGCGTTCAATGCCATGTTGAAAACGCTGGAAGAGCCGCCCGAGCACGTTAAATTCATTCTCGCCACCACCGACCCGCATAAAGTGCCGATTACGGTATTAAGTCGTTGTTTACAATTCGTTTTACGCAACATGACCGCGCAGCAAGTGTCCGAGCATTTGGCGCACGTTTTGGATGTGGAACAAATTGCCTACGAACCTGCCGCGCTCACCCTGCTTGGGCGCGCCGCGCAAGGCTCCATGCGCGATGCGTTAAGCCTGCTAGACCAAGCCATTGCGATGGGTTCGGGCAGCGTTGCCGAAGCCGATGTGCGCCACATGATAGGCGCGGTGGACAACCGCTATCTGTTTGAACTGCTGGAAATTTTGGCGCAAAAAAACGGCGCGGCGCTCATCGCCAAAGCCAGCGAAATGCACAGCCAATCGCTCGGCTTTGACAGCGTGTTAAGCGAGCTTGCCCTGCTGTTGCAACGCATCGCCCTGCTGCAAACCGTGCCCGCCGCCATCGCCGCAGACGATCCCGAACACGACCGCCTGCAAGCCCTTGCCCGCGCGTTTAACAGCGAGCAAATCCAGCTTTACTACCAATGCGCGCTGCACGGCAAACAAGACTTGCCGCTTGCACCCGATGAATACGCGGGCTTTGTGATGACGCTGCTGCGGATGCTCGCCTTTGCGCCGTTTGCGGCGGAAAATGTGCCCGCCAACGCCGTGATTGAAAACACGCAAATGCACGAGCCTGCCGCGCCAATCGGCAGCCTGAAAACGAGCAATGCGGGCTTGCACGAAGCGAAAACCGAAAGCGTCGACGAAGTGGAAACGAGCGCGGCAAACTTCGGCGAAACCCAAATAAACAACGACACAGGCTTGAACGAAACGGAAACTGTTTCACCGCAAGCCGTTGCACCATCCAGCAATTACGCGCAAACAGCCACGCCTACTGAACAACCTTTTTCAGGCAGCCTGAAAACCGAAAGCTCCAACGAAATCCATACCAACGAAACAACGCCCGAACCGCAGCAAATCGCCCCCCATCCCGCGGATATAACTGCGGACACAAACAGCGCAACGGCAGAACCGCCCATGCCTGAAACGCCCGCTCCCGCCGACGCGCAAACCGGCAGCCCGCACACCGAAAGCCGTAACGAAGTTCAAGTGACCGAGACCCAAAACGAAACGCCCGCAGCAACCGCCCTTTCAGGCAGCCTGAAAACCAGCGAAACCATCCCGAGCGAAACACAACCTGTTCAAGCAGAAAACACCCCCGCGCCGAAAAAAGCCGCCCGAAAAAAAGCCGCCCCCAGCGCAGCCAGCGCCGATTTGGGCAGCCCCAAAACCGAAGGCTTCAACGAAGCCGACACCCCCTACCCCCCATTCGCCGCCGAAAACTGGCCCGCCATCGCCGAGCGCATCAGCAGCCAAATTTCCGCCGCGCGCATGCTGCTTGACCACACCGCATGGGTCGCCTACCAAGACGGCGAGCTGCACCTAGCCATCGTTTCCGAAAAAACCAAAAACACCAGCAAAAAAGAATACTTCAACCGCATCGCCGCCGCCTTGGGCGAAGCCTACCAAATCCCCGTCCGCATCCAAACGCAGCCTTTCGCCGAGGGCAACGGCTGGGAAACGCCCGCCATGCACCGCAGCCGCATCGCCGCCGAAAACCGCGCCCAAGCCCAAGCCCTGATGGAACAAGACCCCGCCGTGCAAGCCATCCAACAACACTTCGGCGCAACATGGGATAGCGACAGCATCGCGCTAAATGCGTCAACATAGGCAGCCTGAAAACGAGTAACGACTTTCTTGCGAAGCACCATTATCATCTTCAGGCTGCCTCAACATCCCAAGCCACCACATCATCCAAACCAAAAAACACCATGCTCCAAACCGACAACCTCACCACCAGCACCCAACCACGCCTGATAGCCGCGCAAAATCTCTCCGCCCAAGAAGAGCAGCTAGAACGCGCCTTGCGCCCCAAAACCCTCGCCGACTATATCGGGCAACACAAAGCCAAAGAACAGCTTGCCATCTTTATCGCCGCCGCCAAAAAGCGCAGCGAAGCCTTAGACCACAGCCTGCTTTTCGGACCGCCAGGGCTGGGCAAAACCACGCTTGCCAACATCATCGCGCGCGAATTGGGCGTGAACCTGCGGCAAACATCAGGCCCCGTGCTGGAACGCGCAGGCGATCTCGCCGCCCTGCTCACCAACCTAGAACCGCACGACGTATTATTTATTGACGAAATCCACCGCCTAAGCCCCGTGGTAGAAGAAATTTTGTATCCTGCCATGGAAGACTATCAGCTAGACATCATGATCGGTGAAGGCCCCGCTGCCCGTTCCGTCAAAATAGACCTGCCGCCGTTCACGCTCATCGGCGCGACCACCCGCGCAGGCATGCTCACCAATCCCCTGCGCGACCGCTTTGGCATCGTTGCGCGGCTGGAATTTTACGAAACCCGCGATTTAGCCACCATCGTCGCCCGCTCCGCCCAACTGCTGGGCATGGATTTAAACGAACAAGGCGCGTTGGAAATCGCCCGCCGCAGCCGTGGCACGCCGCGCATCGCCAACCGCCTGTTGCGCCGCGTGCGCGACTACGCCGAAGTCAAACACACAGGCAGCATCACCGCCCCCATCGCCGATGCCGCCCTATCCATGCTGGATGTGGACAAAATCGGGCTAGTCATGATGGACAGAAAATTCCTAGAAGCCGTGT
>CAUQDE010000143.1:0-4996 GCA_963516425.1 uncultured Kingella sp. | reverse complement strand
CAATCAGGCTGCCTGAAAAGCCGCGCAGCAGGTTTTCCAGCCAGATGATGGCGTCAATGTCTAAATGGTTGGTTGGTTCGTCCAGTAGCAGCACGTCGGGCTTTTGCACCCATGCTTGGGCAAGCGCGACGCGTTTTTTTTGCCCGCCCGATAGGTTGCCGATGAGTTCGTTTTCAGGCAGCCCAAGCTCGCCGATGGTTTGGCGGATGGCGGCGTCAAATTGCCAGCCGTTTTGCGTTTCAATTTGGTTTTGCAGTTGGTTCAGTTCTTTGATTAGGCTGTCGTTTTGACTGCGTTCCAATTCGTGGCTGATTTGGTGGTAGCGGCGCAGGATGTCGCGCAGCTCGCCCAAGCCTTCGGATACGATGTTAAACACGCTCTCTTCGGGTGCGAATAGGCTCTCTTGTGGCACATAAACGATTTTCAGGCTGCTTTGAACGATGATTTGCCCGTCGTCTAGCTTTTGCACGCCAGCGAGAATTTTCAGCAGCGAGGATTTGCCTGCGCCGTTGCGCCCGATGAGTCCGATTTTTTCGCCTTGCGCGAGTTGGAAGGAGGTGTGGTCTAGCAGGGGAACGTGTCCGACTGCGAAGCTGGCGTTTTCTAGGGATAGGATGGTCATGATGATTGGGGTGGTTTTCAGGCTGCCTTTGGGCTGCGCGTTGGGTTTAGTGTCGCAGAAATTTGCTGCGCGGAAGCTCGTAAACGCGTTTTCAGGCTGCCTTTGGGGTTAATCGGGAGTGAAGAGTTTGAAAAAGTCGTCTAGGCTGTGGGCGATGGTGCGCCATTGTAGGATGCCGTCGTCCCAATAGAGAACGCGCGGGGCGGTGTTGCTTTAGGAAAAGTTCATTTTTGGCGGATTTCGGTTGCGGCGGTCATGGCGTGGAATGGGTTTGGGCTTGGCGGCAATGCGTTGCGCTTGTTTTAACTGCGTTGAAGCCTGCGGTTTTCAGGCTGCATCGGGGTCGTTGCCTGCTTGGATTTCCAGCTCGTTGCCGTGCAGGGTGATGATTTCGCCTGCGCGGATTTTGGCGGTTTTGCGGGTTTCGGTTACGCCGTTGCGTTGCACTTGCCCTGCGGCAATCAGGGCTTTGGCGTGTCCGCCGCTTTCGGCGAGTCCTGCCAGTTTAAGCAGGTCGCACAGGGCGATGTATTCTTGGTTTTCTAGGTAAACGGTGGCTTGCATGGGAATCTTTCGGATAGGTTGGGGCAGTCTGAAACGGGGTTGCGCTTGGCTAAACTGGATTTCAGGCTGCCTTTGGCTGTTGAGCATAGGCAGCCTGAAAACTATTCAAAGGTGTGTTCCGCGCTGGGGAACGTGCCTGCTTTAACTTCGCGCACATAGGCTTCAACCGCGGCTTGGATGCTGGTTTGCCCATCCATAAAGTTTTTGACGAATTTGGCGGTTTTGCCGTGGTACACGCCGAGCATATCGTGCATCACCAGCACTTGCCCATCGGTGTCTTTGCCTGCGCCGATGCCGATGGTGGGGCAGGAAACGCTTTGGGTGATGGTTTTGCCCAGCGCGGCGGGCACGCATTCCATCAGTATCATGCTTGCGCCTGCTGCGTCGTGCGCTTGGGCATCCGCCAACACGGCGGCAGCAGCATCGCCACGACCTTGCACTTTGTAGCCGCCAAACACGTTGACATACTGCGGCGTAAGCCCGATATGGGCGCAGACGGGGATGCCGTGCGCTTGCAGAAATTCGGTGGTTTCGGCGAGCACCGCGCCGCCTTCCAGTTTCACCATGTGCGCACCTGCTGCCATCAGCGCAGCGGCGGCGGCAAAGGCTTGTTCTTTGCTTTGCTGGTAGCTGCCAAAGGGCAAATCGGCAAGGATGAGGCTGTGGCTGTTGCTGCGGGCAACGTTTTGGGTGTGGTAAACCATGTGTTCCAGCGTTACGGGCAGGGTGCTGCTTTGCCCTTGCACGGTCATGCCCAGCGAGTCGCCAATCAGCAGGATTTCTACGCCTGCGCGGTTCATCAGGGCGGCGAAGCTGGCTTCGTAGCAAGTGAGCATGGCGATTTTTTCGCCGTCGGTTTTCATTTTTTTGAGTGTGTTTAGGGTAACCATAGTTCGTATTCCCGTTTGATTTTTAGGATGAGCGCGGCGCGCTCGGCTTCGTCTGGTGCAGAGGCGATGGTGCGTAGCCATTCTTGCAGGTTGTCTTCGTGTTGCATGAAATTAAGTAAAGACAAGAGTGCTCCTTGGTCGGTATAGATGATAAGCCACTGATTGGGGGGGGAACGCCCATTGAAGAGGGTTGCGAAGTCTATTTTTTTCCCGCGCATCTTGTTCCAAGCGATAAAACGCTGGGGGCGGCGATGCCGGGATTTGAATCTGGACGACTTGAAGCGTGATATTTTGAAACGGCCCGCGAAGAAAGCGGAGCTTCGGCGCAAATCAAGCCCTAGCGGCGAAATGATGAGCTGCGGGCTTCGGTCAAATTGCCGGCGCAGAATGACAATGGCGAGCAGCACGAAAATGGCGGCAAATACGAGCATTAGCGGCTTAAACCTCTGTTTTTCCCACAAGTCAGTCCAAAACCAGTGTAGGTGGCCACCAGAAAAAAACACACACAGAAGGAGCGCCATGCACTCGCCCAGTCCAATCGTGCTGTTTTGGATGACGATTTTCGGCAACATCTTTGTTCTCATTTTGTTAAAGCTCCGTTTTCAGGCTGCCTGATACCATGTGGCAAATAGGGTTTGCGCCAGTTGCTCGGCGGTGGCTTGGTGTTGCGGTTGGGTGAAGCGGATATCTAAACCTTCTGCGCTATCGTTGCAGACAATTAGGTCGGCGTTTTGAAAACGGAATTGCCAGATGTCGGCATTGGGGGCGGGCAGATAGCTTAGGCATTCTATTGCATCGGCTTGTTCCAACAGCCGTTTGACGGCGCGGCTGTCGGCTTGATCGACAATAGGCAGTAGGAACAGGTTGGGACGCAGTTGGATGGTTGGCGACATGGTGGGTAGGGCGCTTAAAACTGAAACGCTTTGTTGTTATGTGTGTTGCGGGCTTTGGCATCGGCGAGCATACGCGGAAAATCCAGCCCGAAGCGGTCGGCAAGGCTGTGGGCGCGTTTTTTCAGCTTGTCCAAGTTCAGCTCGGGCGTGCGGTTGAACGCGAGCACGGCGATGTTGCCATGCGTTTCGGCGGGGATTTCCAGCACGCGGTTGTGAAAAATGGTGCGCAGGCGTTGGATAAACAGCGGATAGCGTTTGTCGCCGCTCCACCAGTTGGTCGCAAAAATGCCGTGTTCGCTGAGAGCCTGCTGGCTGTCGTGGAAAAAAGGCTCGCCCACCAGTTCATCGATGATTTGCACGCCGTCAAAGCCGTCCACCAAAATCAGGTCGGTGTTGTGGTTCAGGATTTGGACGTATTCCGCGCCATCGGCTTCTATGATTTGAAACTGCTCGCCTTCGGGCGGCAGGCAAAACGAAGCGCGGGCGATTTTGATCACTTGCGGGTTGATTTCAATGCAGATTTGCTTGGCTTCGGGCAAATATTCCGCCAGCCAGCGGGCAAACGAGCCGCCGCCTAAGCCGATTTGTAGGATGTTTTGCGGCACATCGTCGGCAAACAGCATCCAGCTCATCATCGCGCGGCTGTATGACAGCACCAGCTCGCTGGGGTTGTGGATGTTCATAGAGCTTTGGATGGTGGGCGTGCCTAGATGCAGGGAACGGATGTTGCCCAGCTCGGAGATGTTGGCATCGGGCAGCGTGTGGCGAAAGAAGCGGGAACGGCGGAATGGGTGGGTCATGTTTAATCTGGCGCGAATAAAAAGGGTTGAGGCAGCCTGAAAACGGGATGCGAAATGGAAAAAAGGGCGGATGGGAAATCCGCCTTGCTTTTTCAGGCTGCCTATTGGTTTTCTTTGTTGATGAGACGCAGCAGGTGTTGCCCGTATTCGTTTTTCTTCATCGGCTCGGCAAACTGGCGCAGCTGCTCGGAAGTGAGCCAGCCGTTGCGCCAAGCGATTTCTTCAAGGCAGGCGACTTGCAGGTTTTGCACGTTTTGAATGGTGCGCACAAACGCGGCAGCATCGTGCAGGCTTTCGTGTGTACCCGTGTCCAGCCATGCGAAGCCGCGCCCGAGCAGTTGCACGTTCAGGCTGCCGTCTTGCAGATACATTTCGTTGAGCGTGGTGATTTCCAACTCGCCGCGCGTCGATGGTTTTACTTGCTTGGCAAATTCCACCACGCGGTTGTCGTAAAAATATAAGCCTGTTACCGCCCAATCGGATTTGGGCTGCTGCGGTTTTTCTTCAATGGAAAGGGCTTTTTGGTTGCCGTCAAATTCCACCACGCCAAAGCGTTCGGGGTCTTTGACTTGGTAGGCGAACACGGTTGCGCCGTGTTTTTGCGCTACGGCGGCTTTGAGCGTTTGGCTGAAATGTTGCCCATAGAAAATATTGTCGCCCAACACAAGGCACACGTTGTCATCGCCGATAAATTCTTCGCCGATGATAAAGGCTTGGGCAAGCCCATCGGGGCTGGGCTGTTCGGCGTATTGAATGCTGATGCCAAAGCAGCTGCCATCGCCTAATAAGCGGCGAAAGGCGTGGTTGTCTTCGGGCGTGGTGATGACCAAAATTTCGCGGATGCCTGCCAACATCAGCACCGACAGGGGGTAGTAAATCATCGGTTTGTCGTAAACGGGCAGCAGTTGCTTGGATACGCCGCGGGTGATGGGGTAAAGACGCGTGCCGCTGCCGCCAGCTAGGATGATGCCTTTCATGCGATTTCTCCTTATTTTGCGTTTGTGGATGAGGTTGTGGCGGGGCTGAAATGCGCTTTGTGCGGTTTCAGGCTGCCAAAAAAGGCGCTATTTTACTGTGTTTAAGGTTGAGTGCCTATTTTTCAGGCTGCATTGGTTGCGGCAGCCTGAAAACGGTTGCGCGCGAGATGCAGTAAACGCATAGAAAACAATGGGATGTTGCTGTTCAATCTTTTCAGGCTGCCTCAGTGGCGGGCGCGATGGCAACAAA
>CAUQDE010000142.1:0-5011 GCA_963516425.1 uncultured Kingella sp. | reverse complement strand
CGGACACAAGGATTATGATTCCTCTGCTCTAACCGACTGAGCTAATTCGCCGTGAGAAGTCACGCACTATACTGGGCTTGGGGTGGTTCGTCAAATGAAATTTTGCGTTTGCGCTGGGGGTGGGTTGATTTTTAATGAAATTCTGTTGGCAAGGTGGGGCAGGGCAGCCTGAAAGTGTGTAAAGAGTAGGCTGGCGGGGGTTTTTGATTTGTTATGTTAAGGGATGTTAAGGTATGATGCGTTTTTTTTGTTTTCAGGCTGCCTATTGCTGGGCGGCGGGAGTTGTTGTGCAATGAATGCGGTAATTATTGGTGTTTTGGTGATGCTGGTGTTGTCGGTGTCGCGGATTCATGTGGTGTTGAGCTTGGTGATTGGGGCGTTTGCGGCGGGGCTGACGGCGGGTTTGCCGTTGTCGGATGTGAGCGATGCGGCGGGCAATGTGGTTACCAAGGGGGTGATGTCGCATTTTCAGGATGGCTTGGCGAATGGGGCGACGATTGCGTTGTCTTATGCGATGCTGGGGGCGTTTGCGATGGCGATTACGCATTCTGGGCTGCCGCAGCAGATGGCGGGGGCGATGATTCGGCGGATTTCTACCAATCAAACGCAGGATACGATTCCGTCTGGCATCAATGGGGTGAAGTGGGGTTTGCTGTTGGCGTTGCTGGCGATGGGGGTGATGAGCCAGAATATTGTGCCGATTCATATTGCGTTTATTCCGATGATTGTGCCGCCTTTGTTGCTGGTGTTTAACCGTTTGCAAATTGACCGCCGTTTGCTGGCGTGTGTGATGACGTTTGGCTTGGTTACGACTTATATGTTTTTGCCTTATGGTTTTGGCGCGATTTTTTTGAATAAGATTTTGCTGGGCAATATTGAGAAGGCGGGGATGAGCGTGCAGCATATCAATGTGATGCAGGCGATGGCGATTCCTGCGCTGGGGATGGTGGCGGGCTTGCTGTTGGCGTTTGTGCATTATCGCAAGCCGCGTGTGTATCAAAATCAGCAGGTGGATGTGGACGCGGCAAGCGAGGCGGCGGGGCAGCCTGTGGTGTCGTCTTATCGCAGCGCGGTGGCGGCGGTGGCGATTTTGGTGTGCTTTGCGATTCAGTTGGTTTACAAGGATGCGCTGATGCTGGGCGCGCTGCTGGGCTTTGCGGTGTTTATGATGCTGGGGGTGGTGCGCCGCTCGGAAGCGGATTCGGTGTTTAACCGCGGGATGCAGATGATGGCGATGGTGGGGTTTATCATGATTGCGGCGCAGGGCTTTGCCGAGGTGATGAAGGCGACGGGGCAGATTGAGCCTTTGGTGCAGGCGAGCGCGACGATGTTTGCCGGCAATAAAACAATGGCGGCGTTTGCCATGCTGATGGTGGGCTTGCTGATTACGATGGGGATTGGTAGCTCGTTTTCCACGCTGCCGATTATCACGGCGATTTATGTGCCGCTGTGCGTGAGCTTGGGCTTTTCGCCAATGGCGACGGTGGCGATTATCGGCACGGCGGGGGCGTTGGGCGATGCGGGTTCGCCCGCTTCGGATTCCACGCTGGGGCCTACCATGGGCTTGAATGTGGACGGGCAGCATGACCATATGCGTGACAGCGTGATTCCCACGTTTATCCATTACAACATTCCGCTGTTTATCGCGGGGTGGATTGCGGCGGTGGTGTTGTAACGCCCATAGGCAGCCTGAAAACGGGTTTTGTGTGCTTTCAGGCTGCCTTTGCTGCGGATAACGAATAGAACGAGTGAACCCGATGAACGAACACGAATTGGAAAACCGCATCATTGAGCTGGAAATCCGCCTTGCGCTGCAAGACGAGCTGGTAGGCAGCCTGAACGACACGGTTGCCAAAATGCAAAACACGCTGGATTTGCAGCAGGCGCAGCTGCGGCTGCTGTATAACAAAATCCAACAGCAAAGCGAGGGCGCAGGGGATAAGCCTTATAGCTTGGCGGACGAAGTGCCGCCGCATTATTAGGCGATTGAGGCAGCCTGAAAAAAGGTTGCGCGCTTGCCGAGGCTAAAAAAGGTTTCAGGCTGCCCCAACCTGCCAAGGCAGCCTGAAACCTTTGCAAAGCCTGTAAACAATGGATGGCGCATCAAAGGCGCGCCGACATTATTCCAACCGGCAAAGCCTTGTCGAACGCATCGTTTGGCAGCGAGCCATCGCCGCGCCGTTTCAGTTTTCAGGCTGCCTTAGCCCGTCAAAGGCAGCCTGAAAACGCCCTCCGCCGCATTATGCTAAAATGCCGCCCATTTCCGTATTCCCATCATCAAGCCATTAGGCAGCCTGAAAACGCCCATCCCATCATGATTTTTCGCCGCACCGCTTTGCTCCCCTGTTTACTCGTCTTTATCAGCAGCCCGCTTTTCGCCGCCACCGAAAACGCCCGCGAAGCCGCTTCCGCGCCTGCTGCCAGCAACGAAAATCAAACGGAAACCCACGCTCCGCCGCTGAAAAAATCCGAAATCTCCCCGCGCAAAGACAAAAGCAAAAGCGAGCAGGCCAACGAAGAAGAAGACGACAAAGAACTCACCCCCAAATACCCCATCATCATCGAAGCCGACAACCCCGAAATCCAAGCCATGTTGGAGCAGCATCTGCCGCTGATTGCCTACCAGCGCAAAGAAGAATTGGACCGGGAGCAACTGGGCTACCTCGCCGAAGACGCGCCCAACGACGCGCGCAACATGATAAAAACCGAAGGCTATTTCAACAGCGAAGTCAGCGTAACGCCCGAAGGCGAGGGCTACCGCGTGAAAGTCATCACCGGCAAGCGCACTACGATTGACAACGTAAACGTCGCCATTTTGGGCGACATCCTGCAAGACGACACGCTCGGCAGCTACTACAAAAACGCCTTTTCCAACTGGCAACTGCCCGTGGGCGCGCCCTTTCGCCAAGAAGATTGGAGCAGCAGCAAAACCTCCGTGCTCACCGCCGTAACCCGCAAAAAATACCCGCTCGCCCAGTTCACCGGCACGCAAGCCGCCGTGAACCCGCAAACGCAAAAAGCCGATTTAACCGTAACCGTGGACAGCAAAAAGCCGATTTATTTCGGCGATTTTCAAATCAAAGGCAACCAACGCTACCCGCAAAGCGTGATTTTGGGCATGGCGCAGTTTAAAACAGGCGATGTGTACGACCTCGACAAACTGCTGGATTACCAGCAAGCCCTAGAAAACGACAGCCACTACACCGGCGCGTCCGTGCAAGCCGATTTTGATAATTTGCAGGGCGACCGCGTGCCCGTGAAAGTTGCCGTGTCCGAAGCCAAACGGCAAAAATTTGAAACCGGCATCAGCTTTGATTCCGAATACGGCTTGGGCGGCGAGCTGGGCTACGAACACTACAACATTTTCAATCGCGGCTATGTCGGCTCGCTGGCTTGGGAAATGGATAAATACCAAACCAAGCTGGGCATCGGCATCAGCCAGCCGCGCAAAGGCTCGGGCTATTTCAACACCGCCAACCTTGCCTACAGCCGCAGCACCACGCAAAACTTGGAAAAACGCGGCATCACATCGGGCATCTGGCGCGTGCGCGATCGCGATGGCATTGAATCGCGCGTGGGCATTGAGTTCATCGCCGAAGACAGCCGTATCCCCAATAGCAATGTTAATTTTGGGCGCAGCTACGCCACCATGCTCACCGCATCATGGAAACGCCAACGCCTAGAAACACTCTTGCGCCCCGCCAACGGCTATTATTTAAGCGGCAAAATCGGCGCCACACTCGGCTCGCTGCTTTCATCCGCGCCCATGATTCGCGTGCACGGCAGCGCAGGCTATTACTACACGCCCGAAAACAAAAAACTCGGCACATGGGTGGCGCGCGGCGAAATCGGCTATGTGCACACCAACCAAAAATTTGAAGACGGTAACGTGCCCTCATCATTGATGTTCCGCTCGGGCGGCGCAAGCTCCATCCGCGGCTACGAACTCAACAGCATCGGCAGAAAAATCCCGCCCAGCAGCGCGGTCTTGCCTGAGCGCGCCATGTTTGTCGCCAGCGCCGAATACCAATACCCCATCAAAGGCAGCTTCGCCCTTGCCGCGTTTCACGATGTGGGCAGCGTTGCCCACCGGTTCAAAGACATGACCCTATACCACGGCACCGGCATCGGCGTGCGCTGGTTCAGCCCCGCCGCCCCGTTTTCGTTTGACATCGCCTACGGGCATCGGGATAAGAAACTGCGCTGGCATATCAGCTTAGGCACGCGGTTTTAGGCGCGAGGCAGCCTGAAATAAGCTTTGCAATCCTTTTGGCTTTGCCGCGCAGCTTGCGCTATCCGTCGCATCATCAGTTCGCAAAATATCGGCAAGCCGAATTCCGCCTAAGGCAGCCTGAAAACCCCCTTCACAACAAAACACCATGACCGAGCAACCCTCCCCATCCCAAGAAACTCCCACCGTTTCCCCGTCATCCAAAAAATCCAGAAAACCCCGCCGCCTGCTCAAATACACGCTGGGCGCGGTTATCCTCCTGCTCGGCGCCAGCGCAGGCGGCGCGGCATGGCTGCTGAATACGAACAGCGGCTTGCGCTTTGCCGTATATCAACTGCCCAAACTCGCCGACATCCAAATCACATCCAAAACGCTAACAGGCAGCGTGTTGCAAGGCATCAACGCCGACGAGCTGCGCATCATCACCCCCAGCACCGATATAGACATCAGCAGCCTCTATTTCCAATGGCAGCCCAGCCAGCTATGGCAACGCCATCTGCACATCAACCAAATCAACGCGGGCGACATCCACATTCAATCCAAGCCCACGCCGCCGCAGCCCAAAAGCCCGCGCCCTGATGCGCCCACCAGCATCAGCCTGCCCATCAGCATCGCGCTAGACAACCTCACCATCAACAGCATCACCCAAGGCAAAAACCACACCGAAATCCTGCGCCAAGCCCAAGCCAGCTACATCTACAACCACCAAGAACACCGCATCAAAATAGGCAGCCTGAAAAACTATTGGTCCAGCACCCAAGGCGAACTCGCCGCCAGCAC
>CAUQDE010000141.1:0-5031 GCA_963516425.1 uncultured Kingella sp. | reverse complement strand
TCGGGCGCAATCTGCGCGTCAATCGGCAGCACCCAAATATTTGCGGGGGCTTTATCGGGCGGCGGCAGTTTGGCAGCGTCTTTCTCGGTAACAAAAATATAGTCTGCAGTGGGCAGCGCGGTGATGTTTAACGCGGCATGGTCGGGCAGCGCGATGGCTTGCGCGATGGGGAAGCCTTGCGCGGCTAGGCTGTCAAAAAAGCGCTGCGGACGGGCGATGGCGGCGATGGCAACGCAGCGGGCATGGGTTTTCAGGCTGCCTGAATGCAGTTTTTCACTGGGCTGGGCATAGCGATACGGCGCGGCGGCGCGGATTTGGCTGATGAACAGGGCAACGCTTTGAGGCAGCCTGAAATGCTGTTGCGCGGCGGCGGCGACGGGCGGCGTGGCTTGGCTGAACACGATGGCGTTCACTTCGCGCAATCGGGCGATGGGCTCGCGCAGTCCGCCGTTGGGTAGCACGTCTAAATCGCTGCGGGCGGCATCGGCGGCGGGGAACACGCAGATTTCTAGGTCGCGGGTGAGCGCATAATGTTGCAAGCCGTCGTCGGCGATGATGAGTTGCAGGTGGGGATGGGCGGCGAGCAAGGCGCGGGCGGCTTCTATGCGGCGGCTGGCGACGGCGGTGGGCGCGTGGGTGCGGCGGTAAAGCAGCAGGGGTTCGTCGCCTGCTTCGGCGGCGGTGCTGTGCGCGGTTAAAACGTGGGGCGTTTTCAGGCTGCGTCCGTAACCTCGGCTGATGATGCCCACGGCGATGCCGCGCGTTTGCAAGGCGGCAACCAGCGCGGCGGTGATGGGGGTTTTGCCTGTGCCGCCTGCGTGGAGGTTGCCCACGATGACCACGGGGATGGGCAGTTTTTCGCTTTTCAGGCTGCCTGCCAGATAGCGCGCGCGGCGGCGGGCGGCGATTTTGCCAAACAAGATGGCAAGCGGGCGCAGCAATAAGCGCAGGATGGAGTTGGGGCTTTGCCAATGGCGTTCTAGGATGGCGTGGAGCATTTTCAGGCTGCCTTTGGGGGATGGGGTGGGGATTTTAGCAAATGGGCGCGGGGCGTAAAAAAGGCGCAGAGGGTGCGCCGCGTGGGTTTGGTGGTTGCCTAAGCGCGTAAACTGGTTTTCAGGCTGCCTGAATATGGCTGCGGATAATGTCTTGCAAGGCTTCGCGCTGCTGGGGAGCGAATAGAAGCAGATTGATGCGCATGGCAGATTGCTCGTTTTCATTTTTGCTATGCATAACCAAATAGGACAGCCTGAAAACACGGCTGCGCCGCGTTTCGGTGTGGCTGATATCGCGCCATGCAAGAAACTGCATGCCACCGTAGTTCATGATGATGCCTTCTTGCGTGCAAGTTATTTGGCAGCGCTTTTGCATCAAACACATAAGAATGGCGCACGGTAAATAAATAAGGGCGATTGGGATAATATGTTTGCTACCTTTGTCCCGAAACGATGAAAGAATAATCCCTTGAAGAAGCGAAATAACAATTGCCTTGAGCAAAACAATCGCAATAAACCATTTAATAGACTGTTTAAACTCAGCAATCGGCTGCTGCGTTAGCCACTCATCACCAGGCTCGCCCGCAATCGGAATCAATCCGCCATCCACCACTTCGCCATTCTCCACATAAATCTGTACGCGGCTGCCCACATGATAAGGGCTGTAATACAACTGTTGTCGCGTAATAGAATATTGCCCACCATCGTCGGCTTGGGCGATGCCTTGTTCGCCGTTCCATGCGGTTAGGGTGGCGGATGGCGGTCATGGTGGTCTCCTTGTAAACAAAAATCATGCGACAAAGGCAGCCTGAAAATCGGCAAAACTCGCTTTCAGGCTGCCTTTTCGGTTTTCAGGCTGCCTAAATAAATCGCCAGCAGCGTGATGGCAGCGCCCAGCCATTGCAGCGCGGAAATCGGTTTGCTCAAAAAAGCGAAGTCTATCAACAGCGCGGCAACAGGCTCGGTGAGCAGCAGCAAGCCTGTTACGCTCAGCGACAGCAGCGGAATGCAGTAGGCAATCAGCCCCCATGCGAAGCATTGCATCGCCGCGCCGTAAACCAGCAGCCAGCCGATTTGCGCAGCGGTGGTGGGCAAGGCGTTGCCCGCGTTAAGCGTGAGCGCGGGGGCAACCAGCGCCGCCATGCCGCCGATGCTCACCAGCAGCATCAGCGCGAAAATGGATGTTGGCTCGGCTTGGTGCGTTTTGCGGATAAACACCATAGACAGCGACAGCATCATGCCCGAGGCAATGCCCGACACAAAGCCCCACAGCGCATGGCTGTTGTGCCCAAATTCGGGGCTGCCAATGATGGCGATGCCAACGAGCGCAAGCGCAAGGCTGATGGTTTGCAGGCGGCTGAGTTTTTCCTGAAACCACATCACGCCAATCATGCTCAGCCAAAAAATTTGCAAACAATTGAGCAAGGTGGAAATGCCAGGACCTACGGCGTAAATGCTTTCGTGCCACAGCGCCAAATCAAATGCCAAAAACACGCCCGACAGCAGCGCAAAACTGAGCGCGCTCGGATTGCGCGGTAATTTTTGCGCGAAAAAGCGCATCAACAGCGCAAAAATCACAGCGGCGACGGCAAGCCGCCAAAAGGCAACCGCGTATGCGCCCATGTGCAAACGGGCGACAATCACGCTGCCCAGTCCAAAGACGATGCAGCCGATAATCAAACCGAGGGAAGCGGTTTTGGAAGAGAGGGTGGGCATAAGCGGCAGCCTGAAAACAAAGGGGTTAAAAATCGAGCGTATTTTCAGGCGGAACCCTTCGCCAAAGCGCTGAGGCAGCCTGAAAGCTAAAATGGCGCGGCAACGGCTTGCCGCCAAATAGCGCAGTCAATCGGTTTTACGGTGGGCGCGACACGGATGGTGCAAAGGTTTCAGGCTGCCTTTTCGCGCGCGCACACGCAAAGGCAGCCTGAAAACAGATGCGGGGCTATGCCGCCCACTCGCGCCGCACGCGGTCCAAATCTGCGGGCGTGTCCACGCCGGAGGGCGGAGCTTCGGCAAGCACTTCCACCGCGATGGGATAGCCGTGCCACAGCACGCGCAGTTGTTCCAAGCTTTCGCAGCTTTCCAGCGGCGAGGCGCTCATGGCGGCGTATTGCAGCAAAAAGCCTGCGCGGTAGGCATAGATGCCGATGTGGCGCAGCGGCGCGGGCACAGGCAGCCTGAAATCGCCCGATTGCATGATGTCGCGCGGATAGGCGATGGGGGCGCGGCTGAAATAAAGCGCGTTGTGCGCTTGGCTGAGCACTACTTTCACGCAGTTGGGATTTTGGAATTCGGCAAAATCGTGCACGGGATGGGCGGCGGTTGCCATCGGCGCGTCGCTGTCGGCGAGCTTTTGGGCAACGCGGTTAATCAGCGCACTGGGAATCATCGGTTCGTCGCCTTGCACGTTCACGATGATTTCGTTTTCAGGCAGCCCCAAGATTTGCACGGCTTCGGCAAGGCGGGTGCTGCCGCTTTGGTGCGCGCTGTCGGTGAGGATGCTGTCGATGCCGCGCGCGGTGCAGGCAGCCTGAATGTCGATGTGGTCGGTGGCGACAATCACGCGGCCGGCGGCGCTTTGCCGGGCGCGTTCGGCAACGCGGACCACCATCGGCTTGCCGTGGATGTCGGCTAGGGCTTTGCTGGGCAGGCGGGTGGACGACAGCCGCGAGGGGATGATAACGGTGAAGGCGGGCGCGCTCATGATTTGGCTTCCAAGTCGCCCAGTTCGCGCGCTTCGTTTTCCAACAGAATGGGAATGCCGTCGCGGATGGGGAAGGCGAGGCGGGCGGCTTTGCTCCACAGCTCTTGTTTGTCGGCGTGGTATTCAAGCGGCTTTTTGGTGAGCGGGCAAACGAGTTTGGCTAGGTATTTGGGTTGCATGGGATGTCCTTTGGAGAAATGAAAAGGTTGGATGAGGTGTTTGGCGTTTTCAGGCTGCCTTGGGGGCAACGCGCATCAAGGCAGCCTGAAAACAGGGCTAGTGTATGTTTTCCTGCTGCGCCGCTGCGGCCGCCTGAGGCGTTTCAGGCTGCCCTGCCTCTTGCCGCAACTGCTGAAATTCGGGCGACTGTTTCACCAAAATCTTCGCCGCCTCTTTCAAATCGTTGATGCTCTCGCGCGGCAAATAATAGGTGGTGGGGATGTTCAGCGCGCGCGTGCGCAATTTAGACGGCGGCAAATCGTGCAAACTTAAACTCACAAAATGCATCCGAATCGGCTTATCCGCATCCTTTTGCGACGCATTCCAGTTATCCACCATCGCGCGAAATTGCCGCAGCGATTCTTGCGAAGCCCGCGCAATCGGCACATCAATCGTTGCGCTAATCATATCGCGGAACGACGGTACTTTCGCCTGCTGGCTAATCGTTTCGCTAATCTGATTTTGCGCGTTCACGCTCACAATAATCACGCGGTTGATGTTTTTCGTTTCCAGCATCGCTTGCAACGAGCTGTTTGGGTAAATCTCCTGCGTTTCCAACAAGCTGCGCAGCCCCAAATTATCCGTTAAACCGCCGTCCACCAAATGCAAAAATGGGCGCGCCTTGCTGTCGGCATAATAAGCATTGTGCAGCATCTCGCGCCGCGTTTTTTGTTGCAACGCATCCGCATCATGGTCTAAGGCAGCCTGAAAACGCGCAGGCACGGTGTAGCCGCAGTTGCCGCTGTTGTTGTTCAACGTAAGCGGCGAAAAAATCACAGGCACGGCACTAGACGAAGCCACCGCCCGCGCCACGCGCAAATCCGACAAATTTAAACAGAACTGGTCAAAATTCTCCTGCGTAAAATCAATGCGCTGCCCCGAAGCCATATCCGTAGCACTAATCACCGCAAACGGGCCTCTGCGATATTTATTCAAATCACCAAACGTCATGTTGCCAAACAGCGTGTTCTCAAATTGCTCTTGCAGCAAATCGCCGCGCCCATATTCAGGCGAAGCCAAGCGCGGCATATTGGAAAACGACAACGCCTGCTTAAACATCAGCCGCTGGAAATTCTGCTTTAAAAACCGCTCCTCAAAACGCGGAATCACCTG
>CAUQDE010000140.1:0-5032 GCA_963516425.1 uncultured Kingella sp. | reverse complement strand
TCTATTCAACAAGCATTAAGCCATTGCTTTAATTTTTGCCGACAAACGGCTTTTGTGGCGAGCCGCTTTGTTTTTGTGGAACACGCCTTTATCAGCGATGCGGTCCAAAACTTTGGTGCTTTCACGGTAAACGGCTTGTGCCGCCGCTTTATCGCCCGCTTCAACCGCTTTCAACACTTTTTTAACCGCAGTGCGAAAAGCAGTACGCAAACTTGCGTTGTGTGCACGATTTTTCAAAGATTGACGAGCACGTTTGCGTGCTTGTGCGCTATTAGCCATGTAGTTACTCCTAAAATAAAATCAAAGGCAGATTGGTAAAACGCGCCATTTTAAACAGCAAGCCATGCAAATGCAAGCATTTTCACGCTCAGCAAAGCAAGGCGGCAGCCTGAAAATCCGCCCAAGCCACCCCGTGCAATCCGCGCCACTTGCGAACAAGCATTCTAATAATTTTCAACACAATGCAAAATACTGTTAAAATAACACACTACAATTTTAAAACACGTTTGCAAACGCAAAAACCATGTCTTACCAACAAGCCAGCATTCCCGTTCCCGAAAGCCTTGCCGAGCTATTGTCCGATGCACTGATGGAACACGGCGCGCTGTCCGCCGCCATTGAAGATGCCCTTGCCGGCACAGAAAACGAACAGCCCATTTTTGGCGAACCCAATATGCCGCAGCAGCAAGTGTGGCAGCAAAGCCTGATTATCGCCTTGTTTGACGAACACGCCGATGTTGCCCGAATCATCGCCGATGCGGCGGCCGGCATCGCTACCCAGCAGCCTGAATACAGCGTGGAAACACTAGAAGAGCAAGACTGGGTGCGCCTTACCCAATCGCAGTTTGACCCGATTAAAATTTCCGACCGCCTGTGGATTACCCCCACATGGCACGATGCCCCCGATGCCCGTGCCATCAACCTGCGCCTAGACCCCGGTTTGGCGTTTGGAACGGGCAGCCATCCCACCACCCACCTTTGCCTGCAATGGCTGGACGAGAATTTGCGCGGCGGCGAATCGGTTTTGGATTACGGCTGCGGTTCAGGCATTTTAACCATTGCCGCATTGAAGCTGGGCGCAGGCAGCGCAACAGGCGTGGATATTGACCTGCAAGCGATTAAAGCCAGCAACGACAATGCCGCGCAAAACGAAGTTCAGGCTGCCTTTTATCTGCCCGACGGCTTGCCGCAAGGGCAGTTTGATGTGGTGGTTGCCAATATTTTGGCCAACCCGTTGCGCATGCTCGGCGACATGCTCGCCAGCCGCACCCGAACAGGCGGCAAAATCGTGTTATCAGGCATTTTAGAAGAACAGATTGACGAGATGAGCGCGATTTACGCGCAATGGTTTGACCTTGCCCCTACCATTGTGAACAACGGCTGGGCGTGTATCACCGGCACCAAACGCTAAATTCCCCTTTCAGAGTACATTATGAGCGAAGTTAAAGTTAAATGCCCCAAATGCAACCATATTTCTGCGCTGGACAGTGCCGATTTAAACCGCACGCAAGGGCGCGCCGTTTGTTCGTCTTGTCAACATATTTTCCAGCTGGTTAAGAAAAACAAAAAAGCCAAAGCGCCGCAAACGGATGCCAAAACGGATGCCAAGCCAACCGAACCAGCCGCGCCTCAAACCGGCGAAGCCAAAGCAGCCGCACCCAAAAAAGAAGCGGAAAAAAAACCGGCGTTGCAAGGCGAAGTATTAGCCAAAGAAGAAACCGCAACCGACAAATTGCGCGAGCAAACCGCCAAATCACTGGATGATTTTCTCAACAACGTTCACGGCAAAAAAGAAACAGCCGCGCCCAAAACCGTCAAAACCGTTCACGAAATCAACAAGCAGCACCATGAACAGCGCCCATTGGAATACCGCATTCCCCGCGCCAACGGCGCAACGCATACCTTTGCCGAAGTGGGCAACAATACCGCTTTCTCCTTGCTTGACCGCAACAGCATCAGCAGCCAACTACCGCAAATCGCCATGAAACCCGCCGCCAAAAACAGCAAAACCACCGCCGTAAGCGAAATGCGCACCGACGGGCAACAAAACAACATCACCATCCACACCGACAGCCTGGTGTTCACTCTGCTGGGCGACGGGCAAGGCGGCACTGGCATAGCACCCGTTGCCGCGCCCAACACGCTTGCGCTCGGCAATCACGCGCCCACCATTCCGCCCACAAAAAACGATGTTACGCTTTCCCCCAGCAGCGAATTTAACTGGATGGCCGCTTCCATTGTTGCGCTGATGGTGTTGATTATGCAGCTGTTTTATTGGGTGCTGGATATTCGCTAACCCTTTTGCTATTCAAGGCAGCCTGAAAATCAACTTTCAGGCTGCTTATTTGCTTTTTTACTTTGTCTCATCCTATTTTCAGGCTGCCTTATGACTGCGCGCAAACGTTATCTGATTCTTACCATCCTGTTTTCATTGCTCTTTATCGCATTATTGCTAACCGGCAGCTATCTGATTCACATCGGCAGCAAGCAATTTGGCGTGGCGGCGTTTTTGTTTGCCTTTGGCGCAGTGATGGGGCAATTTACCAGCCTTGCGCTGTATATCCGCCAAATCTCGCGCGAGCAGCTGGCCAAGCAAAATGCCAACAATAAGGCAGCCTGAAAATGATGGCACGGCGGTAATTCGCCAATATCTTGCCAACCAGCAAAGCCCTGTTGAACACATCTGGGTTTCAGGCTGAAATCTTTGCAAAAACCCAACGGCAGACTAAGATTTAAAATGGAACGGTGGCGGCTCGCCACCAAATGGCTGATTAAACAGAGTATTACTGTTTTGCCAAGATGTCGGCGAGTCGCAGACGCTCCACCGGTTGTGGGTTTTGCAAAGGTTTCAGGCTGCCTCATGCCGCCCAACAAGGAAAACCATGCTCTCCCAAATCGTTCTCGCCAGCAACAACGCAGGCAAACTGCGCGAATTCGCCGCCCTGTTTGCCGCGCACCGCATCCAAATCCTGCCACAATCCGCGTTCAACACGCCCGAATGCGCCGAGCCTTACGGCACCTTCGTTGAAAACGCGCTTGCCAAAGCCCGCCACGCCAGCCAACACAGCGGCTTGCCCGCCCTTGCTGACGACAGCGGCATCTGCATCAACGCGCTGGGCGGCACACCGGGCGTGCATTCCGCGCGCTATGCAGGCTGCAACCCCAAATCCGATGCCGCCAACAACGCCAAAGCATCCGCCGAGCTCGCGCCCCATGCCGACAAATCCTGCTACTACGTTTGCGTGCTGGTTTTGGTGCGCCATCCCAACGATCCGCAACCCATCATCGCCGAAGGCATTTGGCGCGGGCAATGGCAGCCTGAAAGCGCAGGCGAACACGGCTTTGGCTACGACCCGCATTTTTATCTGCCCGAACACGGCTGCACCGCCGCGCAGCTTGCGCCCGAAATCAAAAACCAAATCAGCCACCGCGCCCAAGCGTTGCAAATCTTGTTAGACAAGATTCGGGCAGCCTGAAAAACCATAGCGCAACGCCGAACAACAGGGCGGGCTTTGGCGCACACGGTTAGCAAACGACCGCGTAGCCCAAAGCCCGCCCTGTTTCTATTTTTCAGGCTGCCGCCCGTTCTTAACAAAACTTGTTGCTTTGTAAATTTTTTGTTAATATTTTCCCAGCCGCTTAAAAGCAAAACCATTCATGGCGGCGTTTTTCATAATTTTTCAAATACATACACAGAGGGCACGCTTATGAACCCCATGTACATCACATTCGGCTTATATTTGGTTGCCGTGCTTGGAATCGGCTTGGTTGCCTATTTTTCCACCAAAAATTTTGACGACTACATTCTCGGCGGGCGCAGCTTGGGCGCGTTTGTAACCGCCATGTCGGCGGGCGCGAGCGATATGTCGGGCTGGCTGCTGATGGGCTTGCCAGGGGCGATTTACCTTTCGGGCTTTTCCGAAGCATGGATTGCCATCGGTTTAACCGTTGGCGCATATTTCAACTGGCTTTGGGTGGCGGGGCGACTGCGCGTGTTCACCGAATACAACAATAACGCGCTCACGCTGCCCGATTATTTCTACCACCGCTTCGGCGGCAAAAGCGTGGCGATTAAATTAAGCTCCGCGTTTATCATCTTGTTTTTCTTCACCGTTTACTGCGCCTCGGGTGTGGTGGCGGGCGCGCGGCTGTTCCAAAGCCTGTTTCCCGATATGTCGTATATGCAGGCGATGTGGCTGGGCGCAGGCGCAACCATTGCCTACACCTTTATCGGCGGCTTCCTTGCCGTGAGCTGGACGGATACGGTGCAAGCCACGCTGATGATTTTCGCGCTGATTCTCACCCCCGTGATGGTGTATTTGGCCGTGGGCGGCGCAGACCAAGTGTCCGCTGCTATTCAGGCTGCCGCTGCCGCCAACGGCAAGCAATACAACAGCTTGCTCACGGGCACAACGCTGCTGGGCATCGTTTCCACCGCCGCTTGGGGCTTGGGCTACTTCGGGCAGCCGCACATTCTGGCGCGCTTTATGGCGGCGGAAAACGTGAAATCGCTGACCAACGCCCGCCGCATCGGTATGACGTGGATGATTGTGTGCCTGCTGGGCGCGGTGATGGTGGGCTATTTCGGCATCGCCTATTTTGGCGCGCATCCCGAGCAGGTCGCCAGCATGCAGGGCAACCCCGAGCGCGTGTTTATTGCGCTGACCACGCTGCTGTTCAACCCGTGGATTGCGGGCGTGATTTTGTCGGCGATTTTGGCGGCGGTGATGTCCACGCTGTCGGCGCAGTTGCTGCTGTGTTCCAGCGCGATTACCGAGGATTTCTACAAAGGCTTCTTCCGCCCTAATGCCACGCAGCAAGAACTGGTGTGGATTGGGCGCGGCATGGTGCTGGCGGTGGCGGGCATTTCCATCATCATCGCCGCCAACCCCGAAAACCGCGTGCTGGGCTTGGTTGCCTACGCTTGGGCGGGCTTTGGCGCGGCGTTTGGACCTTTGGTGATTTTGTCGCTCACTTGGCGGCGTTTAACCGAAAAAAGCGCGCTGGCGAGCATGATTACAGGCGCGGTGGT
>CAUQDE010000139.1:0-5048 GCA_963516425.1 uncultured Kingella sp. | reverse complement strand
TCGCCATCCAATCCGCCAAATCCGCCAAAGCGTTTGGCATTGAGCCGCGCGTGGCAATGATTTCTTACTCCACCATCAACTCAGGCAGCGGTCCCGATGTGGATTTGGTGGTGGAAGCCACCCGCCTTGTGCACGAAAAAGCCCCCGAGCTGGCGGTGGACGGCCCGCTGCAATACGACGCAGCGGTGGTGGACAGCGTTGCCCAATCCAAAGCCCCCAACAGCCCCGTGGCAGGCAAAGCCAACGTGTTTATTTTCCCCAACTTGACCACAGGCAACTGCACCTACAAAGCCGTGCAACGCAATGCCAACGTGTTGAGCGTCGGACCGATGCTGCAAGGCCTGCGCAAACCCGTGAACGATTTGTCGCGCGGGGCGTTGGTAGAAGACATTGTGTACACCATCGCGCTGACGGCGATTCAAGCCACGCAAAAATAATCGCGTGTTGATTGCGCTGATATAAATAGGCAGCCTGAAAAGGGAGGGATTCCGTTTTCAGGCTGCTTTTGTTTGGGCGGGATTGTGGATTTCAGGCTGCCTTAAATAGCGCAAGCCCGCGCGTTCACAACGTTTTGCCATCAAACCGCCGTTTGCGTTTCCAAAATGCCCATTGTGGCTGGCTGTTTACGGTGCATTGCGCTTGTTCGCACACGATGCGCAGCCCTTTGAGGCAGCCTGAAAACAGGTCTTGGCGCAGCGGTTCAAACCAGTTTTGCTCCCATACGGCAAGCTGGGCTTGGTATGCCCAGATGTCGCCTGTTTGCTGGCTGGGTAGAAAGTCATCGGCGAAGATGCGGGTGTGCGCGAGGGGGATTTGGCGTTGGGCGCAGGTGTGTTGCCATGCAGCGTAGTTTTCGGGCTGGGGGGCGGTCTCTTGGCTGCTGTGCGCTGCCCATGCGCTGTTGCTGGCGATGAGTGAGGCAGCCTGAAATGGGGCGGGGGCGGGGGCGTTCCACAGCCAGATGCCGTTAATCGGCGGCAGTTGGTTTTGCTGGCGGGCGGCGTTGCGGGGGTGGTTGTGCAGCCACATTTGTAGCTCGGTGGAAAGGGCGAGCCATGGGCGGATGTCGCTGCCGCTTGCGCTTTGGCTGCCATCTAGCTGGCTGGCGAGGTCTAGGATGCTGGCGGCGTGCCATGTGGGCGGGCTGGGCAGGGCAAGCGTCCATAAATCGGGGCGGATGGGCGTGAACAGATATTCGCCGTGGTAAAACTGGTTGAGCTCATTGCACCAAATGGTGGCTTCGCTGTGGGTGAGCGGCAGATGTTCGGCGGGGATTTGGCTGGCGGTGTTCATGCCCATTTGTTGCCAAACGGGGCTGGCGTAGATGATGTTTTCAGGCTGCCCGAGCTGGTCGCACAGGTAGCTTTGATAAAGCTGCATTCGGCTGTACGCGGTGGGCTGGACGCGGGCGTAGCGCAAGAGTTGGTTGAGCGCGGGGGTGTGCAGTTCGGGCAGGGTTTCGTGGGGTTCGCGCAGGAGGGCAGGGAGGATAAGGGTGAACATGGTGTGTGTGCAATGTTGTAGAAAATGGGGGATTGTAGCAGCCTACGCGGTTTGGGCGATGCTAAATTGCCGCCCGCACGGGAGGGCGATATTTGGATTTTCAGGCTGCCTTGGGCGGGCGGTAAAGGTTTGATAAAAACGCCGCCCGTTATGAAAAGTCTCTTTCAGGCAGCCTGAAAATGCTAAAATCGCGGGCTTTCTGATTTGGTTTAACCCGTTGTTCTATGAAAAAAATCAAACCTAACAAACTGATTCTGTTGCCCATTATCGCGCTTGCGCTGTTGCTGGCGGCACTGGCGTTGCGCCCGAAGCAGGCCGCCGTTGCGCCCGATGCGCGTTTGGTGCGCCAAGTGTTGCCCAATCCCAAAATCACCGATTTCGGGCGGTTAAGCTATTGGCGCGACGAGGAAGTGCAAGAGGGCGACACGCTGCCGATGGTGTTGGCGCGCATTGGCGTGAGCGAGCAAAACATTCAAGATTTTGTGCAAAACAGCCCGATTAACCTGAAAGCGTTGAAGCTCAACGAGGGCAAGATTGTGAGCGCGCGCATTGATGAAAACCAAAACGTTACCGATATTCAATTTTTTAACGATGAAGACGGCGAGCGCAACTTGGTGGCGATTGAATACGCCGATGGCAAATGGCAACTGCGCAAAACCGAGGGCGACACCACCACCCTGCCATCGCTGCGCTCGGTGGTGATTACGTCTTCCGTATCGGGCGCGCTGGGGCAGGCGGGCGTGCCGATTGATGTGCGCATCACGCTCAAAGAAATCTTCGCCGATAAAATCAATCTGGATAAATTGCCCGAAGGTTCCAGCGTGCGCGTGTTGTACGAAAGCCTGTATTTTCGCGGGCAGGAAGTGGCAACGGGCAACGTGCTCGCCGCCGAAGTAACCGCCAACAATCGCACTTATTACGCCTATTATTTTGAAAACGGCGATGCCGACAACGGCGGCAATTATTATGACGAAAACGGCGAACCGCTGCGCCAAGGCTTTGGCGGGCTGCCGATTGAAAGCTACACCCGCATCTCCTCGCCCTTTGGCATCCGCGTGCACCCCATCACCCACACCGTGCGCATGCACACAGGCATTGACTACGCCGCCCCGCAAGGCACGCGCGTGCTTGCCCCCAGCGATGGCGTGGTCAGCTTTCGCGGCTGGAAAGGCGGCTACGGCAACGCCGTGATGGTTACCCACGACAACGGCATGGAAACGCTATACGGGCATCTGAGCGCGTTTATCAGCGGCGTGGACGTGGGCACGCGCGTGAACTCGGGCGCAGTCATCGGCTTGGTGGGCAGCACGGGGCATTCCACCGGCCCGCATCTGCACTACGAAGTGCGCATCAACGGGCAGCCCGTAAACCCCGCCACTGTTGCGCTGCCCACGCCGCAGCTTGCTACCGCCGACCGCGCCGCCCTGCAAATCTATCGCGGCAAAGTGGACGAAGTGATGCAAGCCGTGCGCGGGTTGCCTGTGATGGTGTCGCAGGTGGATTGATGATTTTGATTTTCAGGCTGCCTATGCCATCCCGCCATGTCATCAGGCAGCCTGAAAATGCTGTAAGCCTGTTTCAGGCTGCCTATGTTGTTGATAACACAAGTAGGGTGTGTGGCTTTGCCACGCACGCGGTTTACCAGTTCCCGCGTGCGTGCCTGCGGCACACACTCTACACGCTGATTAAACTGGGTATTTCTTGATTTATTTCACTATATTTAAACACTTCAAAAGCAGCCTGAAAACGCCGCAACTCCATTTTCAGGCTGCCCTATTCCACAAAATCCTACGCAAAGGACATCCCATGAAACCCGCCATCCTAGCACTCGTCCTGTTCCCCAGTTTCGCCATCGCCCAAACACCCAGCCTCTCATCCGCCCCCAGCTCAGACCACACCACCATCCGCCAGCTCATCAACCAACACTACCACCGCCCCCTGCCCGCGCATCAATGCCAACTCTCCGCCCCGCCCGCCAGCAACCCAAAGCAGCCTGAAAACACCGCCTACTGCATGAAGCCCGCCGCCAGCCACAGCGTAACCCGCCACGGCAAAGCCACCCGCTATGTGCTCTACACCGGCTTCGCCTACGACACCCGCGAACAGCGCAAAAACGACAGCCACGCCGCAGCAGGGCTGGCCGAACTGTTTGTGCTAGAAAAAACAGGCGACGCATGGCGCATCGCGCAACACGGCAAAAGCGAAGTCGGCGCATGGGGCGAAACGCCGCAAGAATGGCAGTTCGTGCAAGTGGGCGCGCAAAACTGGGGCTACCAAACCCAAAGCGGCTTCACAAATCAAGGCATAACCGAAACCGGGCAATTTCTCCTGTTTACCGACAACAGCCGCGTTGCCGAAAGCTACATCCCCGACGGCAGCGACAACGGCGGCGCGTATGGCGACTGCAACGACTACACCGGCGCAGAAAAACGCCGCTGCCAAGACCGCCAAACGAGCCTAGCCGCCCGAATCGCCTTCAACCGCACCAGCGAGCAAAACGGCGTGTGGGGCATCCGAGCCACGCTCAGCGGCAATATCGGCAACAAACGCTACGCCAAACAAAAATACGCCATGCCGTATGACGGCAAACGACACCGCCACGCCGTGCCGAAAAACTATCCGCTGTACATTGCCCCCTAACGCGCGGCATCCCGTTTTGGCATCGCCGAACTCCGCTTTCAGGCTGCCGTAAACGAAACGGCAACAACCCGCCGCCACACCGCCAGCCAAACAACGCCGCATTGCCGCACTGGCCGCGTAACCCGTTTTCAGGCTGCCCAAGCCGTCCGCCAAGGCAGCCTGAAACCCCATCCCACCCTGCAACACATAACCCGCCATGCCTACCCTCTACCTTATCCCCACCCCGCTCGGCGCCGCCGACACCCCCAGCCTGCTCCCGCACGAGCAAGCGCAAATCGCCCACCTCACCGACTTCGTAGTGGAAGCCGAAAAAACCGCCCGTGCCCATCTCAAACACATGGGCATCGCCGCCCCCATCCGCGAGCTCAACCTGCAAACGCTCAACGAACACACCCCCACGCACGAAGTCGCCGCCCTGCTGCAACCCCTGCGCGACGGGCGCGATTTAGGGCTAATCAGCGAAGCAGGCTGCCCCGCCATCGCCGACCCAGGCGCAAACCTTGTTGCCCAAGCCCATGCCTCAGGCTTTGCCGTTCAGCCGCTGGTGGGCGCAAGCAGCATCGTGCTTGCCCTAATGGCATCAGGCGCAAACGGGCAGAGCTTCGCTTTCAAAGGCTACATCCCCGCCAACAAAGACGAGCGCATCAGCAGCCTGAAAACGCTGGAAACCCGCTCACGCCAAGCCAACGAAACGCAAATATTCATTGAAACGCCGTATCGCAACGATGCCCTACTCGCCGACGCCATCGCCGTCCTGCACGACGAAACCCGCCTGTGCATCGCCTGCGATTTAACCCTGCCAACGCAGCAAATCATCAGCCAAAGCGTGCGCCAATGGCGCAAAATGCCCGCGCTGCCAAGCCTAAAAAAACGCCCCACGATTTTTGTGCTACACGCAGGGCAGT
>CAUQDE010000138.1:0-5066 GCA_963516425.1 uncultured Kingella sp. | reverse complement strand
GGCGATTTGGCGGATGGTGTCGGCGGGCGTGCCGCTGTGCACGGCGGCGGCATGGATGCCCACGGCGCGGGCGTTGGCAACTTGGTCGTCCATCAGGGCGATGAGCGGGGAGATAACGATGGCTACGCCTTCGCGCATCAGGGCGGGGATTTGGTAACACAGCGATTTGCCGCCGCCTGTGGGCATCAGCACGAAGGCGCTGTTGCCTTGGGCAACGGTGTCAATGATTTGGGCTTGGTTACCGCGGAAGTCGGGGTAGCCGAAGGTGTCTTGCAGGATTTGCTGGGCGGGGGTCATAGGGCTGATGGGGAATGGGGAACGGGGGGATTTTAGCATTGGGGCAGCCTGAAAACGGGTTATTGGTTTTCAGGCTGCCTTGGGGGATTAGCGGGGCGGGTTAATCGGATAGGTGGGGATGTGCGGCAGTTTGTTTTGCGGCTTGGGGCCGGTGATGCAGTGCCGCCAAACCGTCCAAAACCGCGCGCCGTGGTGGGCGTATCGGGGGAGCTGCGTCCACGGGACTTGCGGGTGCTGGTGGTGGGCGAGGTGGTAGTGGTAGTTGAGAAAAAACAGGCGCACGGGCTTGGGCACGATGAGATTCCACGCGCCGTTGTGGGCATCCAGCGGCGAGAAGGCGTGGTCGGTGTATTGCAGGTTGCTCCATTGCCAGCCAAACACGGCGTAGCACAGCAGCCATGATTGCCATGTCAAATCCAGCAGCGCGAACAAGGCAGCCTGAAAAGCGATTGCGCCCCAGATTTCGGCTTTGGCGGCGAGCGGCAAGGCGTTGAGCGCGCCGATGTAGTTGGCCGCGCCTGTCTGCTCGCCGCCTTGCTTGCCGAACGCTTGGCGCAGGGCGTTGCCCGCGATGCGCGGAGTGAGTGAAAAGACAACCGCGCCCAGCACGGCGGTCGCCCAATACACACCGGTGTAGATGGCATACCATTGGGCGTATTTGAGCCAGCGGATGTCTTGCGGGTGCAGGATGTCAAATTGCTCGGAGGGGCTGCGGTTGTTTTGGTGGTGCACGAGGTGGAAGGTTTTTTGTAGGGTGTAGCCAGTGGGAAACCATACGGCGGCGTAGCGCCCTGCCCAGCGGTTGAGGGTTTGGTTGGCGGCGAAGATGCCGTGTACGCTTTCGTGCAGCAGCGAAAACAGCGTGTTGTTGCTTAATGAGAACAGCAGGGCTGCGGGCAGGGCGAAATACCATGCAGCGTGCGCGGCGGTGTAGAGCGCGAGCAGGTTGGCGAGGCTGGCGGCGGCGAGAATGGCGAGGTTGAGGCGGGTGGGGGGCATGGGGTGTCCTGTTTTTTTGGGGGGAGTAAGAGTAGAGGCAGCCTGAAAAGTGGTTCAGAATAACTAGAATGGATTTTGCCAGAACGTGCGTTGCGCCGCACGCCACGCTTGGGGTGGGTACATTGTGGCTGGCGTTTGAGGCAGCCTGAAAATGGTTTGTGTTTTGTGGTTAGCATTCGTTTAGCTTTAACCATGCGTCTCGTGCCGACGGGGCACTTCCTTTTCTTTGCTTCGCCAAAGAAAAGGAAGCAAAAGAAAGGCGACCCCGACGTGCAGGTCTGCTGCGCAGACTTCCCTCACTACGCATCCTTTTTTCGGCGCGTGCGAACTAGCCGCGCTGTGCGCGTCGTCGGACAAGCGCACGCTTGTTCCCGAAAAAAGAATGCTGCGTTCGGCTGAACGTAGGGGTGGGGGTGGCAGTATTAAACGTATGCGGTGGGATTAGGCAGCCTGAAATGCGGGTGTTGTAGGTTTGGTTTCATTGGAATGGTTTTTCAGGCTGCTTTTGGGGGCTGCGGGCAAGGGTTGGGCTGCAGTGGGGTGCAGGGGTTTGCCCTGCTCGTGGTAGGCGGCGAAACGCCCTGCGCCGGCGAAAGTTAGGCGAGGTTAAAAGGCAGCCTGAAAATGCAGACTGCGTGCGCAGCAAAGCTGCACACCCTACGGCTGAAATTCAATCTATCCAGCAAAAATCGTTTGGCGCAAGCCAAGCGGTTTTGTTTTTTCAGGCTGCCTTTTGGGATTGCGCTGTTCAGGCAGCCTGAAAACGACTAAATAAAACATTGCCTGATATTAACCAAGATTCCTGCATGCGCGGGAATGGCGGCGGGTAGATACATTTGTCGTTTGGTAAAGTTCAAATATTGTGTACCCCAAGGCAGCCTGAAAATGTGGGAAACCAAGCCGCTTATTCTGACCGCCCATCGGCTTGGGAAAGCCAATCCAGCAGGCGGGGGTCGGATTGTTTTAGCAAGTCGTAGGGTTCGGGCGGTTGTTGGGCGAGGGTGTAGGTTTTGTGGCTTTTGAGTGTTGTCCAGCGGTCTTGCTGGGGCTGGGGCGTTGCGCCGTTTTCTTCTTCAAAGACGGGGATGTAGCCTGTGGCTTTGATTTTGCGGGCGGGGAAGTTGATGCTGATGGCGGTGCCGTAGCCGCCGTTGCGCATATAGCTGCTGGAATCTGCGCCGATAAGGATGAATGCGCCGTGTTGCAGCCGGTATTTGTAGGCGTTGTGGCTCACGCCGTATGAGCCGCAGGAAAGCCAGTAGCCCAGATTGAGGGTGAGTGTTTGGTTTTTGATGACAAGGCTGTTGTTGCCCAACGGGTCTTCTAGGCAGGGGGTGTCGCGGCTGTGTTCAGTCGGCAGCCATGTGGCGCGGGCGGCGGGTTGGAAGCCGTTTGCACCGGCAAGCAATACGGTGAGACGGCGGGGGTTGAGGTTGAGTTCGGGCGCGCCGAGGCTTTCGTTTTTGATGATTTTGCGCGGGTCTTGTTGTTGCTCGATAATGACTTTGTCGGCGCGTCCGTCGCCGTTGAGGTCGCCGCTGGCTTGTTGGACGGTTTTCCATGCGGGGGCGGCGGTGGCGAGGCTGGGGAACAGGGCTAGGGCGAGGAGGAGGGCGGGTTTCATGTTGGGTTTCCTTGTGAACAGGGTTGGGGGGTGTAGGCAGCCTGAAAATGGGGAATAAGGCGTGTAAGGGGTTTTAGCTCCGCAACTCCGCTTCGCTACGCAGGCTGCCTCAAATGGCTATATCGCTGCCGCATCAATATACGGCACGCGCTCATCCAGCGGATAGGGTTCGCTATCAAATTGCACGGTAAACAATTGCCCGCCGCTGGGGATGCCGGCGTAATCGGCGAAAGCGGGGCGCAGGGGGTGGCGTTCGTGAAACGCGCCGATAAGATAATGCAGCCCTGTGCCGTGGCTGGCACGGTAGGCTTGGCGCAGCAGGGCGCGGAACACGGCTAAATCGTCGTGTTGCACCGCCATCAGCGAAAGATAGGCGTATTTTAGGGCTTCGCCTGCGCGGGGCAGGGGTGCGAGCGGGGTCAGCCTTGCGAGGGCGTTGTAAACGGGGCGGATAAGCCGCCATGCGCCGCGGTAGGCGTCTATGTGGATTTGGCGGAACGCGCTTTGCTGCCACAGGGCAAGCGTGCCGACGATGGCTCCGCCCGCTTCGGCGATGAAGATGTTTTCAGGCTGCATACCGCGCAGTCGCCCGTTGGCAAGGTCGTTTTCGTGGTACACGGGGGCGAATTGGTAGCGGGCGTTTTCGCGGTTGAGAAAGGCGACGATATTTGCCCAATCGGCGGCGGTGGCACGGCGGATGGTGCAGGGAGCGACAAGGGCGGGCTTTTGCCGGCCTAGCAGGATGAGCGGGGTGTGTACCGTGCCTTGCGCGTGGTAGGGCGGCAAGCCTGCGCGTTGGGCGGCGATGGTGGCAAGCGCGGCGCGGTTGTCTTGCAATATCATGGTTGTGTAAACAGCCGCGGGGTCGGCGGCGTGGCGTTGGCGCAAAAATTGATAGGCGCGGCGCAGGTGGATGCTGTTGCGGTAGGCGGTTTGCACGCGCAAATCGGCAAGGTAAACGATGCTGTGCGCTTGCCCGTTGATGTAGGCGGGCAAACGATAGCGCGCGCCTACGCCTGCTAACGCGCCTGTCTGGCGGTCGCGCCCGATAAACACTTCCGCGCTTTGCCCCAGCACGCGGCAGGCGGCAAAATAGGATGGCTCGCGGCGAAAGGACAGCGTGAACCCGCCTTGCTGCATGGGGTTATCGCGCAACAGTTGGCGTAAATCGGCATCGTCAAGGGTGGTGGCAGCCTGAAAATCAACTTGGGGCATGGTGGGGCGATGGGATGGGTAAAGTGGGTATAATTGTACGCGTAAACTTGTTTTCAGGCCGCCGCTATGTTCTCTAATCCTTCCCACGACGCTCGCCGTTATCAAGGCAAAAACGGCATCATCGGCGATGTTTTGATTACTGCCACAGGCAACCAGCGCATGAAACTCGCCGCCAAACTGATGCGCCAACACCAGCTTACGCGCGCGCAAGCACTCAACGCCGTTAAAAAACCGCCGATATGGTGGTGCGCAGGCTATTGGGCGGATGTGCAAGACGAATTTGCCCAACTGCAAAGCTGGAGGCTGGTTGTGCGCTTTGTGCCACATAACCCGCAGCCCGAACCGCATTGGGCAGCCTGAAACGCTGCTCCACGCCATCGCAACCCTTACCCCAAACAACCATGTTCACCACCCTCAAAACCATCTGGCAAGGCTTAACCCAAAAAGGCACGGTCTTCCCGCACCAACTCGCTTTCACCCTGCTTATCCCGCTGCGCAATCTCGCCCTGTCGCCGCGCCAAGTAGTAGAGCGGCTGCATTTGTCGCCACAACATCGTGTACTGGAAGTGGGCTGCGGCGCGGGTTATTTCAGCCCTGCGCTGGCGCAAGCTGTGCCGCAAGGGGAATTGGTGTTGGCGGATATTCAGCCTGAAATGCTTGCCTACGCGCAAAAGCGGCTGGCAAAACGCGGCATCGGCAATGCGCAATATTATCTATGCCACGGCACGCAGTTTGACTTTCCCAGCCGCAGCTTTGACCGCATCGTGTTGATTGCCGTGCTCGGCGAAATCGCCGACCAAGCCGCCTATTTGCAAGAGTTCCGCCGCCTGCTACGCCCCGACGGCATCGTGTCCGTTTCCGAAACCGCAGGCGACCCCGACAAGCTCAGCCGCGCCCAACTTACCGCGCTGATGCAGGCGCACCAATTTGT
>CAUQDE010000137.1:0-5073 GCA_963516425.1 uncultured Kingella sp. | reverse complement strand
TAATTTCATTTCAGAAGCTTATCACTGATTTGGGTGATTTTGCTTCCTAAGCCCCAACCGTTTTCAGGCTGCCTCTGATGATTTGAGGCAGCCTGAAAATCATTTGCGCAACCGCAACGCATTGCCCACCACAATCAGCGAACTCGCGCTCATGCCAATTGCTGCCAGCCACGGCGTAACCCACCCCGCCACCGCCAGCGGCACCACAATCAGGTTATACACGCTTGCCCAAATCAGGTTTTGGCGGATGACGCGGCGCGTGCGGCGGGCTTGGCGCAGCAGGCGAGGGATAAGCGCAAGGTCGTCTTGCAGCAGAATCACATCCGCGCCTTCGCGGGCAACATCCGCGCTGCCCGCCACCGCCAGCGATACATTGGCGGCGGCGAGCACGGGCGCGTCGTTGATGCCGTCGCCCAGCATCAGTACGCGCTTGCTTTGATTTTGCAGGGCTTGCACATAGGCGAGCTTGTCTTCGGGCGTGGCTTGGGCGCGGCGGTGGGCGATGGCGAGCTGGTCGGCAAGCTGGTTCACGGCGTTGGGGTGGTCGCCGCTCAAAACGTGGGTGGCGATGCCGCGCGCGTGCAATTCGGCGAGCATGGCGGGGGCGTGCGGCTTGGTTTCGTCGCGCAGGATAAAGGCAGCCTGAAAACCGTGTTCGTTGCCCAGCATGATGATGCTGCCCGTGGGCAAGCCGTCGGGCAGGTTTTCAGGCTGCCTTTGTGGCGCGCTGGGGGCGATTTGGGCAACAAAGTCGGCGCGCCCAATCGCCCATGTTTGCTGCGCGATTTGGGCGGTGATGCCTTGCCCTATATGGTTTTGCCGTTGCGTAACCGCCAGCGGCGCATCATGCGGCAGCCTGAAAAACGCTTGGGCGATGGGATGCTCGGATTGGTGTTCTAGGGCTTGGGCGATGGCAATCAGCTCGCCGGGGCAGCCTGAAAACGTGGTTTCATCGTATAACTGATGGTTGGCAAAGGCGTAAATATGGCTAATCGCCAGCTTGCCCTGCGTGAGCGTGCCTGTTTTGTCAAACACGGCATCGGTGATTTGCGCCAAGTTTTCCAACGCCTGCCCGTGCGCAATCAACACGCCTTCGCTGGCGAGCTTGCCTGTGGATGCAGCCAGCGCGGCGGGTGTGGCAAGCGATAGGGCGCAGGGGCAAGTAATCACCAGCAGCGACACGGTTACCCACAAGGCGCGGGCGGCATCGGCATACCACCACCAAGCCAAAAAGGTGGGCACCGCCATGATGATGAGCGACAGCGTAAAGCCCGAGGCATAGCGCTCGGCCAGCTCGGCAAGGCGCGGCTTTTGCGCGAGGGCTTTGTCTAACAGCTTCACGATGTGCGCCAAGCGCGTTTGGTTGCCCACTTCGCTGGCGCGGATGATGATGGGGCTGGCAACGTTGAGCGTGCCTGCGGTTACAAGGCAGCCTGAAAACTTGGCAACGGGCAGATGTTCACCCGTGAGCATCGCTTCGTTGATTTCACTCTCGCCGCTTAACACCACGCCGTCCACAGGCACGACTTCGCCCGCGCGCACCAGCAACACATCGCCCACCGCCAGCGACACCACGGCGGCTTCTTCGCTGTGTTCATCGGGATAACGCGGCAAGCGGTGGCAAAACGCGGGCACCAGTTTCACCAAACGCTCTGCCGCATCGCCCGCCTTGCGCCGCGCGCTGTGTTCCATAAACCGCCCCAGCAGCAAAAAGAACACAAACATGGCGATGCTTTCAAAATACAAGCCCTGCTGCGATTGCACCGCCAACGCGCCCACGCCCGCGATAAAGGTGAGCGAAATCGCCAGCGCAACGGGCGTGTCCATGCCTGTGCGCCCGTTTTTCAAATCGCGCCACGCGCCTTGGTAAAACGGCAACGCCGCGTAAAACATGGCAGGCAGCACCATAAAAAACGCGCCCCAATGCAGCATGGCAAGGTAGGGCGGCTCAATGTCGCCGAAGAGGTAAGTGGGCAGCGCAAACATCATGGTTTGCATGCTGGCAAAGGCGGCGATGGCAAGGCGAATCAGCATGGATTTACGCTCGCGCAGGGTTTGCGCCTCCATTTTTTGCGCGTCATACGGCGCGGCGGTGTAGCCCGTTTTTTGAATCAGCGACAAGATGGCGGAAAGCTGCACGCGCGTTTCATCCCAGCGCACGCGTGCGCGTTGTGTGCTGTAATTCAGCTCCACTTGGTTAATGCCCGCTTGGCGCATCAGCCGCTGCTCAATCAGCCACACGCAGGCGGCGCAAGTGATGCCGCCCAGCATCAACGTGGCTTCGCGCTGGTGTTCAGGCAGCGTTTCCACAAATTCGGCTTGCACTTCGGGCAGGTCGTAGAGTTTGAGCTGCGCCATGATTTCATCGGGCGGCAGCTCGGCTTTTTCGGCTTGGGCGGTGCGGTTTTTGTAGTAGCTGCCCAGCCCGGCATCGATGATGCCTTGGGCAACGGCTTGGCAACCCGCGCAGCAGGCGGGCTGCTCTTGGTTGTTGTAAACAATGGGCAGATGGGTGTGTTCGGGGACGGGGAGTCCGCAATGGAAGCAAGGTTGAGACATGGGGGGATAGAGAGTGTGTGGATGGTTTTTAAAAGGCAGCCTGAAAATGGGAAATAGGCGTTTCAGGCTGCCTTTGGGCTTGCGGATAACATCAAAGGCAGCCTGAAAACCTAATCCATCATCAATCAGTATCCGCCCAAAAAAACAGCCGCCCCACGCAGAGCGGCTTGTTTCATCATGTGATTACTGCGCGGGCACAATGCTTGCGCTTTGCATCAAATTGCCCACCGCTTCTTGCACGCGCTCGTTGCTCATGTTGGCGCGTAAGGCTTCTTTGATTTTGTCTAACGGATCAACGGTGATTTTGCGCTTGTCGTTGATGTAGTAAATCGCGTGCAATTTCTCGCCCGAAATCGGTTTGCTGTATTGCCCTTTTTTCAGGCTGCCGATGGCTTGGTAGATTTGTGGGCGGGCTTCTTGCAAATCGCGCAGGGAAATATAGTCGCTAAACACCGCGCCGCCTGCTTTGATGTTGGGGTCTATGCTGTATTTGCGCGCCACTTCGGCGAAACTTTTTTTCGCTTTCAAATCGCGCTCGGCGGCTTTGATTTGCTCGGCGTTGTCGGTGATGATTTCGCCAATTTGCACTTCATCGGTGTTGTCGTAGCGTTGTTTGATTTCGTTGTAACGCTGTTGCACTTGGGCATCGGTTACGGGGTTTTTGTTGATAACGTTTCGCGCGTAAACCTGCATCAGCAGCTGGTTTTGGTAATCCGCCCATTGCTGTTTGAAGTCGGCTTGTTTGTCTGCGCCTTCGGCTTTGGCTTGTTTCATGCTTTCGCTTTCGGCATCTTTATATTCTTTGCTTTTGTCTAAGCCTTGTTTTTTGGCGGCTTGCGTTACCACGGTTTCCACCACGGTTTGTTGCGCGATAAATTGGCGCAGCTCGGGGCTGTCTTGCACTTGCCCTTGGCTGCTGGCAACCACGGCTTGCACGCGGCGGTCTAGCTCGCTGCTGTCAATTTTGCTGCCGTTTACGGTTACCACGGTTTGGGCAAATAGGCTGCCTGAAATCAGGGCGGCGGATAGGGCGGCGGCGATATAAGTGGGTTTCATGGGGTTTCCTTTCGGTTAGGGGATGGGATGTGCTCGGTTGTGAAGTGAACGGTTTTCGCTGCGCGGAACTTTGTTTCAGGCTGCCTTTGCGCTTGCGTTTGCGCGGCAGACGACGCTGTTCTGCGCATTAGGCAGCCTGAAAATACTCATCGGGCGTTTGCGCGAGGATGCTGAGTGCGTGGATTTGCTTGCTGGTAAATAGGTCTTGCAGCAGGGTTTGCACTTGGCGTTGCCGCGCCACGCGGTTCATGCCGTTGAATGCGTTGCTAACCACCAAGATGGCGTAATGCCCGCCGCCTTTGTTGCCGGCGTGTCCGATGTGCAAATGGCTTTCGTCGGCAAACTCGTACACATCGGGGGCAAGCGGGGCGAGTCGGCTGGCTATTTGGTCGCGCATTATTTGGGGAACACTTGTTTAAACGGGCGAATCAGCATTTCGGCATACACGCCTGCGTGCACATAAGGGTCTTCGCCCGCCCATGCTTCGGCGGCATCCAAATCAGGGAAATCAGCAACTATCAAGCTGCCAGACATCACGTTGGGATTATCGGGCAGCGGGTTGGGGCCGGCGCAAAGCAGGCGGTTTTCTTGGTGCAACGCTTCTAGTCGTTCCAAGTGGGCAGGGCGGGCGGCGGCGCGTGCTTCGCTGGTGTTTTCGGCATCGGTGGCTAGGAACATAAATAGCATGGGTTATTCGCTTTCTTTGGGGAGGTGTTTAACAAGATAAATGCCTTGCGCAATGGAAAAGGCAATGGAAATGGGCAGATAGCCCCATAGTTTAAAGTTCATCCACACGGGTTCGCGCTCGGCGGTAAAGGGGTAGGCGATGGCGAGGTTGAGCGCGCCGAGAAACAGGAAAAAGCCTATCCATGCGTAGCCGAGTTTGTGCCAAACCTGATCGGGCAGGGTGAGTTCTTTGCCCAGCAGCAGGCGCAGGCTGTTTTGCCCGCGCAGTTGCATGGCAACCATAATGATGGCGAGCAACCACGGCAAAATGGTGGTTTTGAGCATGATGAAGGTGCGGTCGTTCAGCGCGATGGTTAAGCCGCCAAACACGACAACCAAAATAAAGCTGAGCCATTGGGTTGGTTCTAGCTTGCGGTGTTTCCAATAGGTGTAGCCTGCTTGGGCAACGCCTGTTACCACGGCAACGGCGGTGGCGAGAATGATGTTTTTGGTGGCGGTGTAGGTGGCAAAAAATAAAATGATGGCGATGAAATCGCTGAGTGCTTTCATGTGGCAGCTGGTGTGTTAAAAAGTAGCTATCATAACCGAAAATAGCGGGTTTGGGCGTAAAAGGTTGGGGGTGGTGCGGGGTGTTAAACCTGTTTTCAGGCTGCCTATTGCGGTTTCAGGCTGCCTATTGTTGTTTACTCGGTGAGCAAGAAAAACTCCACCAATACGTTTTTAAACAAAAAGCCCATCACACCCAAGCCGAGCACGAAAAACAGGATAAAC
>CAUQDE010000136.1:0-5086 GCA_963516425.1 uncultured Kingella sp. | reverse complement strand
CCATGCTCCTATTCCTAGACTTTGACGGCGTACTCCATTCCGCCTACGCCTTTCGCCAAGAACAAATGTTCAGCCAACTCCCCCTCTTTGAACGCTTTTTCAGGCAGCCTGAAAACGCCCACATCCAATTCGTCATCTCATCCACATGGCGCAGCGGGCGCGACCTTGCCGCCCTACGCCGCCCCTTCTCCCCCGACATCGCCCAGCGCATCATCGGCAAAACCCCCGAACACGTCGCTACCAGCCCCATCGCCCCGCGCGAACAAGAAATCCTGTGCTACCTAGACGACAACCTAATCCCTAACGAACCGTGGCTCGCCCTAGACGATGCCCGCAGCTACTTCCACCACCACAGCCAGCGCGTGTACTTCTGCACCGCAGGCACAGGGCTAACCGAACGCGACCTGCCCGAACTTTCTCAACTGATTCACCGCGTAGCAAACCACTTTCAGGCAGCCTGAAACGCCGTTGCGCCACGCCAAACCCGTTTAACAACCCACCACAAAGGAACACACCATGACCACCCCCCAATCCCCCCTATTCAACGAACACCCACTCAACGCCATCATCATAGAAGCCAACATCACGCAGCCTGAAAACATCCCCGCCGCCTGCCGCGCCGCGCAACAAGCCCTCGCCAACGTGCAACAACAATTCCCCAACGACCAACTCGGCATGACCATCGCCTTCGGCGCAGACTACTGGGGCAGCCTGAAACACAACGAAGCCCCCGAGCTGAAAAACTTCCCGGGCTACGGCAAAGGAGCAACCCACGCCCCCGCCACCCAACACGACCTGCTCATCCACATCCAATCGCAAAACCACGATACCAACTTCACCCTAGCACTTGCCGCGCTCGCCGCATTTGGCGACAGCATCGCCGTACAAAACGAAACCCACGGCTTTCGCCGCCATCAAGACCGCGGCTTAGACGGCTTTGTGGACGGCACCGAAAACCCCACAGGCAAAGAAGCCATCAGCAACTTCGGGCTCAACGAACACGGCGGCAGCTATGTACTCATCCAACGCTACCTGCACGACCTCGCCAAATGGGATACCTACACCGTCGCCCAGCAAGAAGAAAGCATCGGGCGCAGCAAAGAGAGCAACGAAGAATTCCCCAAAACAGAACGCCTGCCCGCATCCCACCTTGCCCGCACCAACATCAAAGAAAACGGCAAAGGGCTCAAAATCATCCGCCGCAGCCTGCCCTACGGCACCGCATCAGGCGAACACGGGCTCACCTTCATCGCCTACGCTGGCAAACTGCGCAACATAGAAATCCAACTGCAACACATGTTTGGCGACAGCGAAGACGGGCTAACCGATCTCCTGCTAGAACGCATCTCCACCGCCATCAGCGGCGCGTATTACTACGCCCCCAGCGTAGAGCGACTGCAAGACTTGTAAAACCATTTTCAGGCTGCCTTATCCCATTTAGGCAGCCTGAAAACGAGTTTCTGCGAAGCTAAAACATACAATCACAACCACCATGCACATCCGCCCCGCCACAGTCGCCGACATCCCCGCCCTAGCCAGCCTAGACCACCAAACCAACCCCCACCCATGGACAGCCAAGCAATTTCAGGCTGCCCACCAGCCCCCCATCCGCACCCTACTCATCGCCGAACACGACCAGCAAATCATCGGCTACATCGCATGGCAACACATTCAAGACGAAATAGAACTCCACCTTATCGCCACCGCCCCCAGCCACCGCCAACAAGGCATCGCCAGCCAACTCATGCAACCGCTCATCGCCACCGCCCAGCAACACCACGCCCGCATCATCCTAGAAGTCCGCGCCAGCAACCACATCGCCCAAGCTCTCTACCGCAAACACCAATTCGCCCCCATCGCCACCCGCAAAAACTACTACGGCAACGAAGATGCCCTTATCATGGAGAAAATATGCTAAACAGCCGCTACATCCACCTCCACCAAGCCCTCGGGCTCGGCATCATGTGGCTCAACCAACAAGCCCGCATCCGCCCGCTCGAAGGCAGCCTGAAAACCGAAAACGCCACCCAAGCCAAACCCAACCCAGCGCATTTAAGCGCAGCCAACACCAGCAACGCACGTTTCAACGCAACCCCAAATCGCACTTCCAACACCGCCACACAAAGTAACGCCCTAGCCAAAATCCGCCAACGCAGCCCCCAACATCCCCCAAGCGCACCCCCCGCAACACCCCAGCCCACCATCGCCCCACAACCTACCCCATCCATCCACACCCTAGCCCTGCGCCCCGCCAAACTCCTGATATTAAGCGTCTGCCCCTCCGTGGACGACATAGCAGCAGGCAAATTGTTCAGCGGTGCAGACGGCGAAATGCTGCACAAAATGCTCCACGCCATCGTCCTCCCCCCCGAGCAAGCCCATTTCAGCACATGGCTCAAAAACAGCCCCGATTTCAACCCCCACCCCGACGCGCAAACCATCATCGCCGCCGCCCCCAGCATCGCGCAAGAATGGCAACAAACCCAAGCCCAAGCCATGCTGCTGCTGGGCGACTTCTTCCACCGCCCCGAAGTCCAAACCGCGCTCAACCAAATCGCCCCCGCCAGCGCGCGCTACCACATCCCCCACCCCATGCGCCTCGCCAGCAACCCCCAACTCAAACGCAGCGCGTGGGAAACCCTGCAACAGCTCCAAGCCGCGCTAAAATAATTTGACAACCCACGCAAAACCCACCATAATGCGCGACTTCATTCCCCGATAGCTCAGTCGGTAGAGCGACGGACTGTTAATCCGCAGGTCGCTGGTTCGAGCCCAGCTCGGGGAGCTAAAAAAGCCAAGTTTTTCGGAACTTGGCTTTTTGCTGTTTGGATATTCAGAGTCGGGCAACGGCTTGGGCAGCCTGAAACACAACCGTTTACTTCGCCGCTTCCACACCGCCTTTAAGCTCGCCATAGGCTTGCGTATTACCAGAACCCGCCGTGTTGGCGCAAGCTGCCAGCATCAGCGCTGCCAATGTCAAAACCAAAATGTTCTTCATCACGATTCCTTCCATCAAAAATACCGTTGATTAAAATAAATGAGACGGCGATTTTCATCAACCATACATTTTCAGGCTGCCTTCCGGCAAGCGCATCGGCAGCCTGAAACCCGTTATCGCGCAGCAAAACCCGCTTACGACAACGCCGCCTTCAACGCCTTATTCACCTCCCCCATATCCGCCTTGCCCACCAAGCGCGTTTTCAGCAGCCCCATCACCTTGCCCATGTCCGCCATGCCGCTCGCGCCCGTTTCGGCAACCGCTTTGGCGACTTCCGCCGCAATCGCTTCCACCGACAGCATTTCGGGCAGATAGCCTTGCAGTACCGCAATTTCCGCGTTTTCCTTGTCTGCCAAATCCGCGCGGCCTGCATCGGCGTAGATTTTCGCGCTGTCTTTGCGCTGCTTAATCATTTTGCCGATGATGGCCTGCACTTTGGCATCGTCCGCCTCCGTGCGCTCGTCCACTTCAAACTGCTTAATCGCCGCGTTCACCAAACGAATGGTGGACAACGTTGCGCTGTCTTTGGCTTTCATGGCGGCTTTCATGTCTTCGGTTAATTTTGCTTTTAAAGTCATTTGCTTCTTCCTTGTAAACAAAAACACCGCAAACTCAAACGCTTGCGGTGTGGATAAACATTATGGCACAAGGGCGAACCTGTTTTCAGGCTGCCTCAATGCGCACAACCCAAATCAATACAATTTGGGTGGCAATTGTTGGCTGCGCAGACGTTTTTGCAAGCGTTTAGCGGCTGCGGCTTTTTTGCGTTTGCGCTCAGTGGTGGGTTTTTCGTAGGCTTCGCGCGCACGCAGTTCGGTCAAAAGACCTGTTTTTTCAATCGCGCGTTTAAAGCGACGCATCGCTACTTCAAAGGGTTCGTTTTCTTTTACTTTAATAGAAGGCATTGTTTTTCATCCTTAAAAATTGGGTTTAAATAAAAATAATCGTATCAAAAGGTTTTTCAGGCTGCCTGAAAGGGCGAGATACTGCGCCCCGATGATGCAAACATCACCTCCAAACTCAATCGGCATCGCGCTTGGCGTACACCGCAAAAAATTAAGCCGTTTAAACAACGGCATATCCAATTAAAACTGGGCGCGATTATCGCAGCGCAGCGGGTATTTGTCAACGTTTGGGCAGCCTGAAAACGGGTTTTGCGCTACAATGCGCGTTTTTCAAAAATCAACACAAGGCACACAACCATGACCCACGCCACCACGCCACCCATTCAAATCACGCCGCAAGACTTGCCACTGCATTGCGATGGCTCAACCGCCACGCATCACGCATGGAACGGGCATCCGCGCGTATTCCTGCCCATTCAAGCCAACAGCAGCATAGAATGCCCCTACTGCGGCACCATCTATCAGCTCAACGGCGAATTGCCGCATCACCACGCCCCCACTCTTTCAGGCGGGCACTAACCATGAACACCCCGCGCGTAACCCCCATAGACCGCCCCAAGCTGGTGCTGCCCAACGGCGCAGACAAACTCCTGCTGCATTCGTGCTGCGCCCCCTGCTCGGGCGAAGTGATGGAAGCCCTGCTTGCCAGCGGCATTGACTACACCATTTATTTTTACAACCCCAACATCCATCCGCTCAAAGAATACGAAATCCGCAAAAACGAAAACATCCGCTTTGCCGAGCAACACGGCGTGCCGTTTATTGATGCCGATTACGACACCGACAACTGGTTTGCCCGCGCCAAAGGCATGGAATATGAACCCGAGCGCGGCATCCGCTGCACCATGTGCTTTGATATGCGCTTTGAACGCACCGCGCTGTATGCGCATGAACACGGCTTCAACGTGATTAGCAGCAGCCTAGGCATTTCGCGCTGGAAAAACATGGCGCAAATCAACGACTGCGGACACCGCGCCGCCGCGCATTATCCCAATATCGTGTATTGGGATTACAACTGGCGCAAGGGCGGCGGCTCGGCGCGCATGATAGAAATCAGCAAGCGCGAGCATTTTTATCAGCAGGAATACTGCGGCTGCGCGTACTCCCTGCGCGACACCAACGCATGGCGGCGCGAAAAAGGGCGCGAGGCGATTAAAATCGGCGTGAAGTATTACGGCGACGA
>CAUQDE010000135.1:0-5112 GCA_963516425.1 uncultured Kingella sp. | reverse complement strand
CGGGCTGGGCGGTTGATAAATGGGTGCACGTCAACACCGTTGCGCCGTTTACCAATTTCCGCGGCAAGATTCGCCGATGGAAAAGGGCGGTGTTGTCGGCGTAAAAAGGCAGCCTGAAACCGCATTCCGCCCCTTTTCAGGCTGCCGAAAAATTCTGAAAAACGGAGTACCACATGGACTACCTGAACGAAATGGCGTTGTTTGTCGAAGTCGCCCAAGCCAACGGTTTCAGCCGTGCCGCCGCTAAGCTCGGCATGCCGCAGTCCACCCTGTCGCGGCGCATTGCCGCGCTGGAAGACGCGCTCGGTTTGCGGCTGTTCAACCGCAGCACGCGGCGGCTGGAGCTGACGGGCGCGGGCGCGTATTACTTGGAACGCGCGCTGCCGATTGTGGCCGAAGCGCGGCTGTTGCACGGCGCTTTGGACGAAATGCGCGAAACCGTGCGCGGCGCGTTGCGCGTGTCGCTGCCGGTGGACATGGCGTACAACATGGTCGCGCCGCTCTTGCCCGAATTTGCCGCGCGTTATCCCGAGCTGCGCGTCGATTTTGACGTAACCCCGCGCAAGGTGGACTTGATTGGCGAGCCGTTTGACTTGGCGGTGCGCACCGGCAAACTGCCCGATTCCGATTACATCGCCACGCCGCTGGCAGAATTTTCAGGCTGCCTTTACGCTGCGCCAAGCTATCTGGCAGAGCGGAGCGAACCGCTCTCGCCCGACGGTTTGGCGGCACACGAATGCCTGCGCTTTTCAGACGGCCTCTGGACTGTGCAGCGCGGCAGCGAACGGGCAACGGTGCAGCCGCAAAGCCGCTTCGGCGCCAACAGCCCCGGCATGCTGCGGCAGATGGCGGCGGCCGGGCTGGGCATCGCGCTGTTGCCCGAAATCCTGGTGCGCGACGACGTGGCGCAAGGCCGTCTGAAAGCCGTATTGCCCGACTGGCAAAGCGAAAAAACACCCGTCCACGCCCTCACCGCCACCCGCCTGCTCACGGCGAACGTGCGGGCGTTTATTGGGTTTTTGCGGGAGAGGTGGGCGGAATAGGCAAAAACCCGCTGACGGTCTGTCGGCGCACAGGTTACAATAAGCGATACCGTTTTATTAAACAGACAAACAGGCGTTGCTGCCGTTTGAAAAGCGTTTCAGGCTGCCTTTGGGCGATTGCAAGGCAGCCTGAAACTGCCAACACCGTCTGAAACCCCAACCCACCCAAAGGACATCCCATGCGCTTTTTCCCGACCGCCCTTGCCGCGCTCGCCCTTGCCGCCTGCACCGCCCTGCCCCATCCGCAAATCCTACCCGAGCTGCCGCAGCAGGCGCAATGGTTCAAATTGGAGCAGACCGATGCCGCAGGGCAAACCGTGCAAACCAGCCTGTTGGCGGTGGAGCGGCTTTCAGACGGCATCCGCTTTGTGCAAACCGACGCGCTCGGCGCGCCCGTTTCGCGCCAAACCGTCAGCACGCGCGGTTGGCAAAACGACGGCTTCATCATGCCCAACGCCCAATCGCGCCGCCTGTTTGCCGCGCTCTTGCCGCTGATTGCCGCCGACCGCGCCGCAACGCTTTATCCCGATGTAAAGCAGGCGCAGCCTGAAACTCCGTCCGAACGCCGTCCGACATTTTGCCCCGAAGGCAGCGGCGCACTGTTCCGCTACCGCAGCCGCGATTTGTGGTGCGTCGCCCGCAACGGCTGGCAGTTCAGCCTCTCGTTCCCCGACCAAACCCGCTGGACTGCCAGCCCGATTGAAGAATAAAACATGAACACACCCGTTTACCTCAGCCGCCCCGCCGTAACCAGCGCGCTCGGCAGCGGCCTGCAAACCCATATCGACGCGCTGCTCAACCCGAATGCCGCCAACCCGCTTGTTTTTTCCGACCGGTGGGTAAACGGAAAAACTTACGCGTTCGGCGCAGTCGGCGAAACCCTGCGCCCGCTGCCGCACGACCTGCCGCCCCAACACGCCAGCCGCAATAACCAACTGCTCTGGCACGCCCTCGCGCAAATCGAATCCGACATTCACGCTGCCGTTGCGCGCTACGGCAGCCACCGCATCGCCGTCGTCATCGGCACGTCCACCAGCGGCGCAGACGAAAACATCCCGCTGTTTGAACACGTTGCCCGAGGCGGCGGCTGGGCAGACAAACCGTTCAAATATTTCCAAAACACCATGTCTGCGCCCGCAGGGTTTGTTGCCGAAGCCTACGGCCTGCACGGCCTGCGCTACGCCGTCTCCACTGCCTGCACCTCGGGCGCGCGCGCCCTAATCAGCGCGGCAAGGCTGCTGCGCGCCAACCTTGCCGATGCCGTGATTTGCGGCGGCGCAGACACCCTGTCGCCGCTCACGATTAACGGTTTCGCCTCGCTCGACGTGCTTTCAGACGGCATCGCCAACCCCTTTTCGGCAAACCGCAACGGCATCAATATCGGCGAAGCCGCCGCCGCATTCGTGATGACGCGCGACCCCGATTTCAGCGGCACCATGCAGCTTTTGGGCTGCGGCGCAAGCAGCGATGCCTACCATATGTCGTCGCCCCGACCCGACGGGCTGGGCGCGGCACAAGCGTTTCAGGCTGCCTTAAACCATGCCGGATTAAGCCCGCACGACATCGGTTGGATTAACCTGCACGGCACGGGCACCCAACACAACGACAGCATGGAAAGCCGCGCCGTTGCCGAAGTGTTCGGCTGCCAAACGCCCTGCACCTCAACCAAGCCGTCCACAGGGCACACCCTCGGCGCGGCGGGCGCGCTGGAAGCGGCATTCACATGGGGCGTTGCCAGCCGCGAAACCAATCCGCAAGGCAAACTCCCGCCGCAGCTTTGGGACGGCACGCCCGACCCGGAACTGCCTGCGATTGCGCTGACAGACAGCGGCAGTGCATGGCTAGGCGGGCGGCGGATTGCGGCCAGCTCGTCGTTTGCCTTTGGCGGCAGCAATGCGGTGCTGGTGATTGGGGAAACTGCGAACAGCGCGCAAAAGGCAGCCTGAAACTTATGACCCCGAGGCAGCCTGCATAGTAAAGCTAAAAACAAAACCGTTTGGTATCGCGCCAAACGGTTTTTTGTCGGATAGATTGAAATCTTTGCGAAACCCAAGTAGCTCAGGCATTTGTGCCCGACAATTTTAGTCCGTATTTGTCGGACACAAACACCCGACCTAGTGATAACAACAGTTTGTTTTCAGCTTCGCCACGCCGCGTCGCTACGCAGACCGCCCCAAGGCTTTTGCAAAGGTTTCAGCCTGAAACCCAAAACGGAGCGGCGGCTCGCCGCCAAAGGGCGTATTCAACAGGATTCTACGGGTTCGTCAGATACAGCGAGTCTTCGACGCACCATCGGTTGCAGGTTTTGCAGAGGTTGTCCAATGCGTATTTGCGGCAGCCTGAAAATGGAAAATCCGTGTTCGCCATCATCGTTCTGCGGAACACAACGCGATTGCAAACACGGGCTTTCGTTTCAGGCTGCCTTTGCGGGCGGCTTATTTGGCTTTGGCGACTTTGTTCACAAAGCGCGCGCCTAGGCTGCGAACGGGTTTGGCGGCTGCGGGGGCTTTCATGCCGCGTTCGTCGCGCACTTTTTGCACCAACTCATCAATAACTTTCATGCCGCCATCAAAACCTTGCTGAAAGTTTACTTTGTATTTGCCGCCCACGATAACGGTGGGCGTGCCTGTGATTTCGTATTGCTCGGTCCATCTTTTCATTTGTTCCGCCATGTTTTTGTTGCTGAACGAATCGTAGGCGGCCAACACTTTTTTGCCGTCAAACGCCGATTGGGCGGGCAGCCATTGGCGTAACACGTCGTCTTTGCCCAAATCAATGCGTTGCGAAGCAAAGGCTTCAAAAATCACAGGGTCGGCTTGGTCGCGCAAACCTGCTTGTTTCACCGCTGCGGCAAGGCGAGCAAAGCCAAAGTCGCGCCCTTCGTCCCACACGATGTGTTCGGTGCGCAACACGGTGTCTTTTTTGAACGTTTTGGCGTGTTTGAGCAAGATGGGTTCAAGGTCTTTGCAATGCGGACACCAGTAAGCAAAGAATTCGGTTACTTCAATTTTGTCTTTTTGCAAGGGGGCAATTTCGGTTTTCACCACTTCGTAATCCACGCCTTCGGTGGCGGCGGAAGCGGGCAGAGCGGTTGCCAAGGCTAAAAAGGCGGCAAATGCGGTGGTTTTTAGAGTTGTTTTCATGGTTTTTCCTTAGGTGAGGTTATTGTTTGCGAGGGATGCTGTTTACGCCGTTTTGCTGCAAGGTTTCGCGCACTTGGTTGGCGCGTTGGCTGTCCATGCTGCGCGTTTGCACGCGATAGAGTGTTTTGCCGTTGCTTTGCACTTCTACAACTTGGGTGTTTACACCCATGAGCGCGAGTTTGGCGCGTTGTGCTTCGGCGGCTTGGCGGGTGTTGTATGCGCCTGCTTGCACGGTGGTGCGGCTGGTGTTGGCAAGCTTGCTTTCTGCACGGGGCTTGGCTTCGCTGTTGGCTTTGCTGGGCGCGGCGGGTTGGTCGGCTTGACTTTCTTTGGCGGGGGCGTTGTCGCTTTTGCTGGCGGCTGATTTGGCGTTGGCTGCTTCGGCGGCGCGTTGTTGGGCGCGTTTGGCTTGCGCTTCTTGGCGGGCGACTTCGCGGGCTTTTTCTATGCTGCCGCTGTTGAGAATTTGCTCGGCGGTGGGTTTGGCGTTGCGGTCGGCGATGTCTTCTTGCTGGCGACGGCGTTTTTCGGCTTCGCTGAGTTTGGGTTTTTCAGGCTGCCTATTGTCGGCTTTGCTATCGGCGGGTTTGCGCGGTTTGGTTTCGCGCGGGGGCTCGTTTTCGGTTATATCGCCTAGCACGGGGTCGTCCATCATATCGGGCACGCGGCGGACGGTTTCGGGTTTTTTCGGTTTTTCTTTGCTTACAACGGGTTCTTCTTCGTCTGCGGTGATTTCGGGCTCTGTGCGTGGTTTAGCGGGGCGCGTGCGCGGGGTGGAGGCGACGATGGGTTCGTCGTCTTCTCGTGTGGGCGCGATGGTGCGCGTGTTGTTGGCTGTGCTGGCGGGCACGTTGCTGGGCAGCAGCACTTCGGTTTGGTCGTCTTGGCTGGCGGGTTGTTGCTTGCTGGTGGCGGGGTTTTTGAAG
>CAUQDE010000134.1:0-5140 GCA_963516425.1 uncultured Kingella sp. | reverse complement strand
GAAACCATCCGCCGCATCAGCAACGAAGAATCGGTTTCGTATCTCTTTAATGAAGAATTGGTTCAACCTGGCTCGCTGTTTTTGCCAAGTTGATTCGCTTTTTAAGGCAGCCTGAAAATGCCTTAATACAGCTTTTCAGGCTGCCTTAATCTTGTTAAGCCAGAACCTGTATTCACTTATTTGCATAGATAGATTTTATGACATAAAAGCGCGGATACAAGGCAAAAAGCACAGCAAGGTTGTACACCTTGCGCGCATTTTTAACGCAGTAGCCGCGTTTTTAGGGCATAAAAGATACCCATGAAAATAGTGAATACAGGTTCTTAGGTTTAACGCACCGCAGAGTTGGTCGCAGCTCGGTAGCGGTTTTCTTTTTTAACTTTTATTTTTTAAGGATTGACCATGTCTATTCAAATTCAAGCAACTGTTCGTGAAACGCAAGGTACGGGTGCGAGCCGCCGTCTGCGTAAAGAAGGTCTGGTACCCGCCGTGGTTTACGGCGTGAGCGAAGCGCAAGCGATTGCGGTGGACCACAAACAAATGTTCTACGCGTTGGAAAAAGAATCGTTCTTCACCCAACTGTTGAAACTGAACATCAACGGCAAAGAGCAAGATGTCATCGTGCGCGATTATCAAATGCACCCTGTTAAACGCCAAGTGCAACACATTGACTTCCAAGCGGTAAACGTAAACGAGCCTTTGCGCATGCGCATTCCTGTTCACGTTGTGAACGCAGAAAAATCCAAAGCGGTTAAATTGCAAAGCGGCCGCGTGGCTTTGCTGACAACCGTGGTGGATGTGATTGTTGATCCGAAAAACATCCCTGCGGCGATTGAGCTGGACTGCGAAAACGTGGTGGCGGGCGACATTTTGCACTTGTCTGATTTGAAACTGCCCGAGGGCGTGCAAAGCGTGGCTTTGAAACGCGGCAGCAATTTGGCAATTGCCAATGTGAGCGGTAAAAAAGGCGCGTAATCTAACGCTTTAAAACAAAAAAGGCAGTCTGAAAACGATAAATACCGTTTTCAGGCTGCCTTTTCGTTTGCGTTTAACCATCCGTGTGCAGGATGGTTTGGGCGGGGTTTTCAGGCTGCCGGTTGTGCGGCGGCACGGCAAAGGCAACCCGTTTGCGCAGCCGCCGCTGTTGCCGCCAAACGTTCCATGCCAGCAACACAAGAAAAGGCTGGCAGGCGGCAACAATCAGATAGCGCAGCGGGTCAGCGGCGATGTGGAGCCTGCCTTGCAGCGCGTTGGCGATTGCCCAGCCCCACAGCCACACCGACGGCAGCGAAAAAGCAAGCACCACGAGCATGGCGCTCACGCGCAGGATGGTGGGGGCGAGCAGGTAGCCGTGGCGGCCGAGCCTGTGCATTTTGAACAGCGACAAAATGGACAGGATAACGAGCAGCGCCATGCCGCCGTTCACCAGCACCTGTATCCAGCCAAACGCGAATTCGGGCGAAACGGGCAAGCCGTCGTTGGGCGCTGGCGTGGCGGCGGGCAGCAGCGCGTTTTTCACGTTGAGCGCGACATTCCACGCCAAATCAAGCATCACAATCCATGCGGCCAAGCGTTTTATCATGTGTGTTTCCTGTTTTCAGGCTGCCAAAAGGAGGGGCATTCTAGCATTGTTGCGGATGCGGAAACAGGGTTCGCCCGCCCTGCCCCGCCGATTGGCTGATGCAGGCAGCCTGAAACATCATTACAATAGCGTTTTTTTCATTTTTTAAGGAATCGCATCATGCCGTTTCGCCGCCGTAACCCCGAACAATCTTTGCCTGTTGATGATGAAAAATGGGCGCAAACCACGTTGAAAGACGTGCTGTTTGCCGCGTATCAAGAGCAGCGGCGGGCGCGGCTGTGGCGCAATATTTGGCGCGTCGTGTGGGTGTTGATTTTCTTGGCAATTTTGGCGGGCTCGCGCGGCAACAATGGCAACGCGCATCACAATGGCGCGGCAAGCAAGTTTGCCACGATGCAAAAACCGCACACGGCGGTGGTGGATTTGAAAGGCGTGATTGGCGGCAACGACGAGCACGACCAAGTGAAGATTCTGCGCGAGGGCATGGAAGCGGCGTATAAAAACAATAATGTGAAAGCGATTTTGCTGCGCGCCAACAGCCCAGGCGGCTCGCCCGTGGTGTCCAATATCGCGTTTGAGGAGATTCGCCGCATGAAACGCGAACACGCGGATATTCCCGTTTATGTGGTGGCGGAAGATGTGTGCGCTTCGGGCTGCTACTACATCGCGGCGGCGGCGGATAAGATTTACGCCGACCCGTCCAGCCTGATGGGCAGCATCGGCGTGATTGGCAGCAGTTTTGACGTAACCGAGCTGATGCAGAAAATCGGCGTGAAGCGCCGCGTGCGCATTGCGGGCGACAACAAAGGCATGGGCGACCCGTTTACGCCCGAATCGCCCGAGCAGCAAGCGATTTTCCAGCAAATGCTGAACCAAGTGCACGCCGAATTCATCAAATCGGTGCGCGAGGGGCGCAACGGCAAGTTGAACGAAAAAGCGTATCCCGATTTGTTTAGCGGGCGCGTGTTCACCGGCATCGAGGCGAAAAAAGCAGGCTTGGTGGACGATTTGGGCAATATTTACAGCGTGGCGCGCGATGTGGTGAAAGCGCCCGATTTGGTGGACTACACGCCCGAAAACAACGATTTGGCATCGCTGTTGCAACGCGGCTTGGGCGCGCAGGTGCAGTTGAAATTGGAGGAATGGCTGCAACAGGGCTGGTAATATGTTTTCAGGCTGCCTTGGGATGGCAAAGGCAGCCTGAAAATAGGGTTTTTCATATGGCTAAAACGGCTTATGGTGCAATCTTCTGCGTTGCGCCATAAGCCGTTTTTAGCGCGGAATAAAAGTTTTTGTTTATAACTATCACGATATTTAAAAATAAAAACTATAACGATGCCGATAGTGTGTAAAAATTTTCATGTCGCAATTAGATGCTTTGCCGCTATAAAATGCATCAATGCGGCATGTTTTTAGTTTTTAATTTCTGCAAAGGACCTCGTTATGAAACATAAACTTCTCCCGCTTTCTTTATTGTGCACGCTGGCGCTAGCCGCCTGCAACCCGCCGCAGCCCGCAGCCAACGCGTCTGAAACAGCGGCTTCGTCTGCCATGACTAGCCAGCCGATGGCGGCAAGCAGCGCGTCCATGAGCGGCAACGCCACGCAAGGCGCGGGCAACTGGGTTTCTAACGACAACCAAGTGCGCTTCACCAGCAGCAAAACCAACAAGCAAAACAAAACCATTGACGAAGAATCGTCTTTTGCCACATCTGCCGCCCAATTGTCTGCCGATGGCGCGTTTAGCATGAGCGTGGACCTTGCCAGCGTGAAAACCAATATTGACCTGCGCGACGAACGCCTGCGCGATTGGGTATTTGAAGTCGCCCAGTTTCCCAAAGCCGAAATCAGCGGCAAAATCGACATGAACGCCATCGGCAGCCTGAAAACGGGCGACAGCCTGCAATTAAAACAGCCGCTCACGCTGGATTTGCACGGCAGCAAACAAGACATTGAAGCCGAGCTGACGCTCAAACGCGGCGCCGACAACAGCATCAGCGTGGCAACCGCGCAGCCTGTTGTGGTGGACGCGAAAAAATTGGGCATGAGCGGGGGCGTGGCGAAGCTGGTGGAAGTGATGGGGCTGGCATCGATTAACGAGCAGATTCCCGTTACCTTCAACGGCACGTTTACGCGCCAGTAAGCATCAACCCGCACGCGCCATGCAAAAGACCGTTTGAACGCTCAACATTCAAATGGTCTTTTTGCTTGCGGCAGCCTGAAAACAGGCTGCGGGCGTTTTCAGGCTGCCTGAGCTGTTTTGGCATTCAAGGCAGCCTGAAAACCCATCCATTCAGCAAAAAAACCGTTTGGCACGACACCAAACGGTTTTATTTTCAGGCTGCCTCACATCGCAAAGGCAGCCTGAAACCGTATCCGCATCACATCCGCGACACCATCACGCCCGCGCCCAAATCGGCGGCTTGGCGGTAAAACGCGCGCAGTTCGGCAAAACATGCTTGGCAACGCGCGCGCAGGCCGGCGGCATCGTCTTGGCGGTCGTAGCCTTGCAACGCGGCGGCGTGTTGCGTGATAAGCGCATCTATATCGGCGCGGTCTAACGCGGCGGCGATTTCGGCAACCCGCGCGGCGGGCGTGGCGAAAATGGACGCGTCAAACGCATCGTCTTCATCGTCCGCGCCCAAGAGCACGCTGCCGATAACGGCTTCGCTGAGCGGGTCGCCGCCGATGAAATCATCTGCGCCGGTTAAGGCAAGGTGCAGCGCAGGCTGTCTTTTTCCAAGCCGTATTCGGCAAGTTCGGTGTCGTTTTCGCCGTCGCCGTCGTGGATAACAGCATCGATATAGTCGGCGGGATAGGCGGTGTAGTTGGCGATGATGCCCATGGGGTTTCCTTTCGGTTGGGATTGGGATTTCAGGCTGCCTGATGATAACGATAAGGCAGCCTGAAAGCGAGTTTACGAGCTTCTGCGAAGCTAAAACCGACTTTCAGGCTGCCTCAACCGTGTGTTACAACACCTTCACAATACACTCGCACAAATAACGAATATTCGCCTCGGTAATCCCCGCCACGTTAATCCGCCCGCTGCGCACGGCGTAGATGGCGAATTCATCGCGCAGCCTGTCCACCTGCTCGGCAGTCAAACCGCTGAACGAGAACATGCCGTTTTGGCGCACGATAAAGCCGAAATCTTGTTTCGCGCCATATTCTTGCAGCAAATCCGCAAATTTTTGCCGCATGGTTTTGATGCGCGCGCGCATTTCGTCCAGCTCGGCAATCCATTGCGCTTTGAGTTCCGCGTCTTGCAACACCATTGCCACCGCGGATGCGCCGTGCGACGCGGGGTTGGAATACAGCGTGCGGATGATGGTTTTCACTTGGCTGAACGCCCGCGCGGCGGTTTCTTCGTTGTCCGCCACCAGCGTGAACGCGCCCACGCGCTCGTTATACATGCCGAAATTTTTGGAATACGAGCTGGCAATCAGCACTTCGCGGTTGTGTTGCAAAAAGACGCGCAAGCCGTAGGCATCTTGTTCCAAGCCGTTGGCAAAGCCTTGATAGGCGAAGTCAAACAGCGGCAGCCAGCCTTTTTCGGCAG
>CAUQDE010000133.1:0-5175 GCA_963516425.1 uncultured Kingella sp. | reverse complement strand
TGTAGCCGACGTTTTCCAAGTCGTTGTGCTTGCCGCCTGCGCGCACGCATTTTTGCGCGGTGGTGGCGCGGGTGTAGGGGCGTTTGTCGAAGCCGAGGAATACGTCTTTAAACTGGTTCATGCCTGCGTTGGTAAACAGCAGCGTGGGGTCGTCGTGAGGGACGAGCGAAGAAGAGGCAACGATTTGATGCCCCTTGGATTGGAAGAATTGCAGGAATTTGGCGCGGAGTTCGTTGGTTTTCATGGTCGTGGTTTCTCTAAAATTAATAAGATAACTTTCAGGCTGCCTTTGAAGGGTTAGGCAGCCTGAAAGTGTGTGATTTTACTGCAAACCGGGTTGAGCCGCTATGATTGCGCGGCGGGCAATAGCATATCAATATGCGGAATATTGTCTTCCAGATACGGGGCGGATTGGCTGGCAAATCCAAACGAGGCGTAAAAGCGTTCCAAATAGGCTTGCGCTTGGGCATAAACGCTGCATTGCGGGAAATGCGCGCGGGCGTGGTCCACGGCAAAGGCGACGATTTTGCGCCCCAGTTTTTCGGCGCGATGCTCGGGCAACACCAGCACGCGCCCCAAATGCACGCTGTCACCGTGCGGAATCAGGCGGCAGTAGGCGATGACTTTGCCGTCTTGCTCGGCGAAGATGTGCAGCGCGGCGAGGTCTTGCGCGTCCACTTCTTGATACGGGCAGGCTTGCTCTACCACGAACACGGCAACGCGGGCGGTGTAGATGGCGTGGAGTTCGGCGGGGGAGAGCTCGGCGAAGGCTTTGACGGTGAAGTTCATTTGGTTTCCTTTCTTGTTGGGTTTTCAGGCTGCCTTTGGGGGGGTGAGGCAGCCTGAAAACGGGTTTGCACGCTTTGGCAAAGCTAAAACAGGGATGATGGCGTTTCAGGCTGCCTCAATACATCCATTTTTCCACTACCGCGTCGCCGAGCCGTTGGCGCAGCATTTTTTCGGCGGTTTCATGGTTTTCGTCGTCGGAGTCGTGCGCTTCGGCAAGGCTTAAAATCATCACCGCGTCGAGGTAGTCGCGCACGTTGTCGAAGATTGGCGTGAGGTATTCGTCCGTGTCGTGGTCACAGTACCAGACTTGCCCTGTTTGGCGGTGGAGGCACCAGAGGTTGCCGTTGCCCAGATAGTCGCCGAATGCGATGAGTTGCCCGGCGAGGGCGCGGGTGGCGGCGGCTTGCTCGGCGCTCAGGTCTTCAAGGATGTCTTCCAGCCCGGGAAAAGCGTCAAGCAGCGGCTCGATGCGCTCGGGCGGGTTGATGATTTCGGCGAGGTATTCCACGCCGATGTGTTGGTGGTAGGCGCGCAGCATCGGCGGCAGGGGGCAGCCGATGCGCTGTTCGCAGTCGTCCAGCGCGGCGCAGCTGGCGGGGGTGAAGTCGCCGCCGTTGAGGTAGGCGTGGACGCATTGCATCCACCATATGGATGCGCGCTTCGTCGTCGGCAAGCTCTGCCCATGCCAGCGGCGGGATGTCTGCGTTGGATATGGGTTCGGCGGACGGGGCAATCAGATAGGTGGCGAGGATGTTGAGCCAGTCGGCTTGGGACGGGGCGACGGGCAGGTCTTGCCTGATGCGTTGCAGCGCGCCGACGGTGAGCCATTGGCGGTAGCCGAGACGGAGGGGCGTATCGGCAGCCTGAATGATAAAACGGGCGGTGGGTGCGAACAGGGCGGCGAGGTTGCCGACGGTTTGCGGACGGAGGGCTGAGGCGGCGGTTTCGGGGATAAGGATGACGCTGTCGGCGGGATGTTCGTGCAGGATGGCGGCGAGGGCGGTGAGTTGGCGGTAGGTTTTCATGGCGGTTTTTCGGAGATTAGGGCGGCAGCCTGAAAACGGGATGGCGGGTTTCAGACTGACTAGATGAAACTTTTTCCCAAGCAGGTTGGGCATAGATGCCCGACGTTTCTTAGTTGTGGCGTATTATTAAGATAAATAGGTCGGTATTTGTCGGGCTGCTGATAAACAACAGGTTGTTTTTACAATTATTTTTGAATATCAAACCAGATTCTCACCCGTATGTGAATGACGGCATTTCTTATTTCTAGCTTCGCCACTCCGCTTCGCTATGCAGACCGCTCCAAGGCGTTTCGCAAAGGCTCAGATTGCGTTTCAGGCTGCCTCTATGCGTTCACAAAAGCCTCAGCCCGCCTATCCCGCTTCCCTGCGCCGAAACTCCCGCGGGCGCACACCCAGCGCCCCCAGCGTGCCAAAATACAAAGCCACTGCCAGCAGCAACAGCCCCGCCAACACCAGCGCGCGCATCCCGCCGCCCAACGCCGCCCAATCCACGGGAAACGTCGCCTGCACGCCCCACAAGCCCCCCGCCATTACCGCCAGCGCAATCGCCAGCCGCCGCAAAAACCGCTTCCACGCAAACTGCGGCGCATACACCTCATGCAAGCGCAGCATGGTAAACAGCAGCCCCGCGTTCACCACCTGCCCCAACGCCACCGCCAACGCCAGCCCAACGTGCTGCCATTTCCACACCAAAATCAAGTTAAACAACTGCGTGCACACCAGCGAAATTACCGCCACCTTCGCAGGCGTTTTCACATTTTTGCGCGCATAAAACGCAGGCGCAAAAATCTTCACCAACATCATCGCAGGCAAGCCCACCGCCGCCGCCACCAGCGCATTCTGAATCATCCACGCATCATGCGCCGACACTTCCCGATACATAAACAACGTCGCCACCAGCGGAAACCCCGCCACCATCAGCCCCACCGCCGCCGGCAAAATCAACAGCAAACACAAGCGCAGCCCCCAATCCACCAGAGCCGAAAACTCCGCCGCATTGTTCGCCGCCGCGTGTTTAGACAAACTCGGCAGCAAAATCGTGCCCAACGCCGCGCCCACCACGCCCGATGGCAGCTCAATCAAGCGGTCAGAATAATACAGCCACGACACGCTGCCCACCGCCAAATAAGACGCAAAAGTCGTGTTAATCACCAGCGAAATCTGCGCCACCGACGAGCCAATAATAGACGGCAGCATCTGCTTCATCACACGGCTCACCGCCGCATCGCCAAAGCGCAACTTAGGCAGCCTGAAAAAGCCCAGCTTGTATAACCACGGCAGCTGAAAGCCCAACTGCAACACCCCGCCCACCAACACCGCCCAGCCCATCGCCATAATCGGCGGCTGAAAAAACGGCGTTAAAAACAGCGCAAACACGATAAACGACACATTCAGCAACACCGGCGTAAACGCAGGAATGGAAAATTTATTGTAGGTATTCAAAATGCTGCCCACAAACGACGACAGCGAAATCAACAAAATATAGGGAAAAATAATCGGCAACAGCTTCGCCGCCAGCTCAAACCGCGTGCCATCGCGCGCAAAACCGCTTGCCGTCGCCCAAATCACAAGAGGCGCGGCAAACACGCCAATTGCCGTGATAATAAACAGCGCAAACGTCAGCATCCCCGCCACGTGCTGCACAAACAATCGCGTTTCTTCATCCGATTTATTCTGCTTATAATCCGCCAGCATCGGCACAAACGCCTGCGAAAACGCGCCCTCGGCAAAGATGCGGCGCAGCAAATTCGGCAGCCGAAACGCCACCACAAACGCATCCATCGCCGCGCCCGCGCCAAAATAACGCGCCACAATCGCATCGCGCACAAAACCCATCACGCGCGAGAGCATAGTCATGCTGCTTAACCGCGCCAAAACTGCTAATAAATTCATGTTTGCTTTCTTGGTTCAATCAGAAGGCAGCCTGAAACGGCATTTTCCGTTTTCAGGCTGCCTTACGCTGTATCGTTTTTAGGCTGCCCCGCCATGCCCCAGCCCGCCCCATCGCGTTCACAAAAATCCGCGCAGTTTACCGCAAAACCCCATTTCAGGCAGCCTGAAAACGCGTATAATCCGCGCCGTTTGGCTGCGTGAAACGCAAAAATCCGCGTCGCCCTGATGGCAGATACGGATGCCAACCCCATCCATTCCCAAACTCTCCAACGCTCCAAGATAAGGCAATCAACATGACCACCCAATACAAACGCATTCTGCTCAAACTATCGGGCGAATCGCTGATGGGCAACGACCCGTTCGGCATCAACCGCGACACCATTATGAACATCGTGCGCCAAGTCAAAGAAATCGCCGATTTAGGCGTGCAAGTGGGCATTGTGGTGGGCGGCGGCAACATATTCCGCGGCGTATCCGCCCAAGCGGGCAGCATGGATAGAGCCACCGCCGACTACATGGGCATGATGGCAACCGTGATGAACGCGCTGGCGTTAAAAGACGCGTTTGAAAGCATCGGCACCAAAGCCCGCGTGCAATCCGCCCTTTCCATGCAGCAAATCGCCGAAACCTACGCCCGCCCCAAAGCCATCCAATATTTAGAAGAACACAAAATCGTTATCTTCGCCGCAGGCACCGGCAACCCCTTCTTCACCACCGACACCGCCGCCGCCCTGCGCGGTGCCGAAATGGGCTGCGAAGTGATGCTCAAAGCCACCAATGTGGACGGCGTGTATACCGCCGACCCGAAAAAAGACCCATTCGCCACGCGCTATAAAAACATAACCTTCAACGAAGCGATTGAGAAAAAACTCAAAGTGATGGATACCACCGCGTTTACGCTGTGCCAAGAGCGCAATCTCAACATCGTGGTGTTCAGCATCCACAAAGCAGGCGCGCTCAAACGCGTGATTCTGGGCGAAGACGAAGGCACGCTGGTGCATAATTGACAGTTGTTTTCAGGCTGCCCCATCCCCATCAAGGCAGCCTGAAACGAACAAACCAACTCTGCTATAATCCGCCCTTTATTCAACTCCCTACGAGAATACAATAATTATGATTAACGACATCCAAAAATCCGCCGAAAGCAAAATGCAACGCTCGCTTGAAGTGTTGAAAGAAAACCTCGCCAAAGTTCGCACAGGTCGCGCCCACACAGGCTTGCTAGACCAAGTGGAAGTGGACTACTACGGCAGCGCCGTGCCCGTGAGCCAAGTGGCGAACGTAACCCTGCTGGATGCGCGCACCATCGGCGTGAAAGTATACGAAAGCAACATGGCCACCGCCGTGGAAAAAGCCATCCGCGATTCCAATCTGGGCTTAAATCCTGCCGCCATGGGCGATGTCATCCGCGTGCCGATGCCGATGCTCACCGAAGAGCGCCGCAAAGACTTGATTAAAGTGGTGCGCA
>CAUQDE010000132.1:0-5184 GCA_963516425.1 uncultured Kingella sp. | reverse complement strand
CGGCGCATTAAACCTGTTTTGGCGCGATTTGTCAAACAAAATAAGCGGATTGCGGCGTTTCAGGCTGCCTTTTGCGTGGGGTTAGGCAGCCTGAAAATGCTATTGATTATTGAGCCGTTGGATAATCATTTGGCTGAGCTGTTGCACTTCATTGGGCGTGGCGGTGGGGAGTACGGTTTGCCAGTCTCGCTGGGTAAATGTGGTGTAATCCAGCCGCAAAGCTATGCCACGAACAACGGTTAAGCCTTTTGTATTGTCGCGGCTGTCTTTAAAGCGCACATAATAAGTTGCGGGCTGTGGCGTGTTTGTGGGCAAATCCAATACGCGGTTGTAGCGTTTGGTAAGCCATAGTGTAGAAAGTGGAACGATGATGTTGTAACAGCCAAACAATAACACAGTAGGCAAAAACAATGTGCCATTGTCAAAAAATAACATGGGGTGGATAAAGTAAACAAGAATGGTAAGTAGCAGCGGTATGGGCAGCGTATAAGCAAACAGTTTTTTCAGGCGCATGGCGTGGTTGCGTTCATTGTTGCTAATGGGTGTGCGCTTTTGCCATGTGATTTCGTTTGTGCCTGCTTGCACGGCGTGGCGCAATTCGGCAAATAGGGTGTCTTGGGGGAGCGGGCTGTGCATGGGGATTATTCCTTTATTAAGTGAGAGAGAAACGGTTTTTAGGCTGCCTTTTGCGTGGGTTTGGGCAGCCTGAAAATGCTATTGATTATTGAGCCGTTGGATAATCATTTGGCTGAGCTGTTGCACTTCATTGGGTGTGGCGGTGGGGAGAATTTCTGCCCAATCGGTTGCGGTGAATTTTTGCCAATCGGGGCTAAGACTCATGCCGCGTGAAGCGAATATTCCTTTGGCGAGGAAATATCGGAATGATGCTTTTGTTTGCAGAGTGTAGGTTATGGGGCAAGATTGCTCTGTGGGATGGTTGGCAATTTTGCGCTGGTGTTTAAACATAATGAAAAAATTGAGGGAGAGGGCTGTATAGAAAAATAGCCAAAACAGCGCGAGCAGCCAGTCTGCTAATGATTGGGGCGGATTTCGGGGGCTGCATACTCGGGGCAAGAAATAACAAAAATAATTGCTCATTTTGTCTATGAGCATCAAAAGTGTCAAAAAGGTGATAAGTAAAAACCGTTTCATGGCTTTTTTGGCATCACCGCGTTCGCGGTCGCTAATGGGGCTGGATTTTTGCCATGTGATGTGGGTCGCGTTGGATTGCACGGCGTGGAGTAATTCGGCGAACGGGGTGTCGGGGGTGTTTGACATGGTGGTTTCCTTGTTGGCAATGATAAAAGGGGCTTTTCAGGCTGCCTTTATGGCGGGGTGAGGCAGCCTGAAAATGTTGTTGGCTTATTTGCCGTTTAGACGTTGGACAATCATTTGGCTGAGGCGGTGTACTTCGTCTGCGCTGGCGACGGGGAGAATTTCTGCCCATTGGGCGGGGGTAAATTTTTGCCAGCCCAGTTGGGTAATTCTGCCGCGAGCGGCGGTAATGCCGTTGGCGTAGCGGCGTGCTGCTTGTGTTTGCAGGGTGTAAAGGGTGGGGAAGGGCTGCGCGGCGGGGTGGTCGGCGATGCGCCCCATTCGTTTAGCTATCCAAATATCAAACCCGATAATGCTGATATTGAAAACCAGCGCAATGGTGAGAAATAACCAAAAAAACAAACCGCTGCCGGGGCTGCATATATCGGGGGTGAAGTAGCAGCTGCTTAGGCTGAAAATCGGCAATGCGAACGCGGCGGCTAAAAACGCCCATTTTGTTGTTTTGGCGTTGGCGCGTTCGCTGTCGCTGATGGGGTGGGATTTTTGCCATGTGATGCGCTTCTCGCCAGCTTGCACGGCGTGGAGTAATTCGGACAATGGGGTGTCGGGGGTTGAATGGTTTTGCATGGTGGTTTCCTTGTTTGGATGATAAAAAAGGGTTTTAGCTTCGCAACTCCGCTTTGCTATGTAGGCTGCCTGAAAATCATTCATCTTCGGCTAGCCGCTTTTGAATAGCGCGGATAAGCTGTTGCAAGTCTTCGGGGTTGGGCGCATCGGGGAGCAGGGCTTGCCAGTCTGCTTGCGTGAAGCTGTCCCAATCGGGCAGGTATTTGTCGCAGCGGGTTTGTAGTGTGTTTTTGGGGTAATAGAGACCTCTGCCTCTGTAAATTGATGTGAAATAGAGCGTAAAGTTTTCAGGCTGCATTGTGCCGATTGGCGCGCGCAAGATGCGGATGGCATCGGGCAGTTCTGTTTTCAGTATTGCTATTGCAAGGAAAAACGCTGTCGCGCCCAATAGTATTCCAACGATGCTCAATAGCATCCCAACGGTTTGCTGTTCGTCAAAAATCAAAAGCGATGTCGGCACTGCCGTTACCATAAGCAGCAAACCCAGCAAAATCATGCGGAGCAAGTGCTGCCGTGTTAGCAGGTGGTCTTGTTTGCTGATGGGCGTGATTTTCTGCCACGAGATTTCAAGCTCGCCCGATTGCAATTCGCTCAATAATCGCGCGTAGGTGAGTAGGGCATCATAATTGTTTGCTTTCATCGGTTTTCCTTATTTTTCAGGCTGCCTAAACATTGCTAGGCAGCCTGAAACCAATCAATCCCCGCTCACATTCAACACAGGCGAAGCATTTTCTTCGGAAAGCAACACCGTCATCATATTGGTAACCAGCTTGGCTTTTTCAGGCTCGCTCATCGCTACAATGCCGCGTTTTTCCAATTCCACCACCGTACCCGCCACCATGCCGATTGCGCCGCGCACCAGCGTTTGCCGCGCCAAAATCACCGCTTCGGCTTGCTGGCGGCGCAGCATGGCTTGGGCGATTTCGGGCGCGTATGCCAAATGAGTAAAGCGCGTTTCGTCGATGCTGATGCCTGCGATTTCCACGCGTTCCTGCACCATGCGGCGAAACTGCTCCAAGATTTTGTCCGAATGCCCTGTTAGGCTGTCTGCTGTGCCGTCGTTGGTGTAGGGATGGTGGGTTGCCAATACGCGCAGCGCACCCTCGCTTTGCACTTGCAAAAAGCCATGCGCGTTTTCCACATCCAGCACCGCAGCGGCGGGGTTGTCAATGTGGTACACAATCGCGGCGGCGATTTCAATCGGCGTGCCCGAGGCATCGTTTACTTTCAGCGTGGCGGTAACGTAGTTACTGGTTTTGAGCGACACGCTCACCGTGCTGTAAAACGGAAACAGCCAAAAAAAGCCCGACTTGGGCAACACGCCCGCGTATTTGCCAAACAGCGTGCCCACCAAAGCGGTGTTGGGCTGCACCACGCGAAAGCGGGTAAAGCAATAGCCCAGCGGCAGCAGCAAAATGCTCACCCCGCCCATGCCGTTTTCCAGCGCGCTGAACGCTCGCCACGCGATAAATAAAGCCGCTACCACCAAAACGGCGGCTGCGGCAAAGCCGTTGAGATGCGGCATGGTGTATTTTTTGCTGTATGACTGGCTCATGGAGACTCCTTAAAGTTAGCGGTTGTAAAGAAACGCAATTATATTGTAAAAACGATTGATTTTATATGGATTTTTATGATTTGTTGGCATGATGCAACAACGAAATTGCGCCGCTAAAACTGTGGATAATGTTATCCACAACGGCGCAGTCTTAACAAAAATTTGCGGTATAATGCCCCACATATCCACAACGTCATAAAGTAGTCCCATGCGTCTTTCTGAATTCTGGTCTCAATGCCTTGCTCTGTTGCAATCCGAGCTTTCCGAACAGCAATTTTCCCGCGACATCGCGCCGATTACGGTGGGCGAACAAGATGGCGCGTGGGTGTTGTTTGCTAAAAACCAATTTGCGGCGAATTTGTTGCGCAGCCAATACGCTGACAAAATCCGCCAAGCCGCCGCGCTGATTGCGCCCGATGCGCCCAAATTGCGGTTTCAAATTGGCGTGGGCGAGCAAGTGGCGATTGCTGTTGTGCCGACTGATTTGCCAACGGATACCGCAAGCCCTGTCGACAACACAGAAGGCAGCCTGAAAACCAACACAACCAGCGCAACGCCAGCCGCAGCCCAAACGGAAAGCAAAGCCGAAGCCGCCCGCAATAAAAACAAAAGCGCGCAAGACATCATCGCCGAGCGCATGAGCAACCTGCGCCCAGCCAAAAAAACAGACGAAACGCAGCCTGAAAGCCAAACTACCGCCGCCAAGCCATCCGCCATCGCCGCCGAGCAAGCGCGCGAAGCCGCCGAACAACGGCTAAACCAAACCAATCTTTCGCCCGATTACACCTTTGACACGCTGGTGGAAGGCAAGGGCAACCAGCTGGCGGCAAACGTTGCCAAAAGCATCGCCGAAAAACCGGGCGACAGCATGTATAACCCATTTTTCGTGTACGGCAGCACAGGCTTGGGCAAAACCCACTTGGTGCAAGCCATCGGCAACGAATTGCTGCGGCTCAATTCCAAAGCCAAAGTGCGCTATATGCACTCGGATGAATACTTAAAAACCTTTATGGCAACCGTGCGCAACAAAACATGGGACACCTTCAAGCAACAATATTTGCACTACAACCTGCTGATTATTGACGATATTCAATTTATCTCAGGCAAAGACCGCACCATGGAAGAGTTTTTCTTTTTGTTTGAACACTTCCACTCGCGCGACCAGCAAATTATTCTCACCTGCGACCAATTGCCCAGCAGCTTGGAAGACATGGACAAGCGCTTGGTATCGCGCTTTTCTTGGGGCATGACCATTCGGCTAGAACCGCCCGAACTGGAAATGCGCGTGGACATTTTGGAGCGCAAAGCCCAAGCCGCAGGCATTATGCTGGAAGAAGATGCCGCCACCTTTATCGCGCAAAATGTGAAGCAAAACGTGCGCGAGCTGGAAGGCGCGTTGAACCGCGTGATCGCGCGTTGCCGATTCAGCAAAAAAAGCGTGATTGATATTGATTTGGCGGCAGATGCGCTGCAAGACATCGTTGCCAGCAACTACAAGCCGATAACGGTGGAGCTGATTATGAAAGCCGTTGCCGACCATTACCACATCAGCATCCGCGATATTTTGGGCAAAAAACGCAGCCGCAACCTTGCCCGCCCGCGCCAAATTGCCATGGCGATTACCAAAGAACTCACCAACCTGAGCCTGCCCGCCATTGGCGATGCATTCGGCGGGCGCGACCACACCACCGTGATGCACGCGGTGAAAACCATCGCCAAGCTGCGGC
>CAUQDE010000131.1:0-5197 GCA_963516425.1 uncultured Kingella sp. | reverse complement strand
GGGCGTATAAATCGTATCGCGGCATGGGTTCGCTGGGGGCGATGAGCCAAGGTTCGAGCGACCGCTATTTCCAAGAAAAAACGGAAAACACGGACAAATACGTGCCCGAGGGCATTGAGGGGCGCGTGCCGCACAAAGGCCCGATTATCAACATCATCCATCAGATTATGGGCGGCTTGCGTTCCAGCATGGGCTATCTGGGCTGCGCCACCATTGCCGAAATGCACGAGAAGGCGGAATTTGTGGAGATTACGTCTGCGGGGATGAGCGAATCGCACGTGCATGATGTGCAGATTACCAAGGAAGCGCCGAATTACAGCCGCTAAGCGGCTTGAATCATGCAAAGGCAGCCTGAAAACAGGATTTTCCATTTTCAGGCTGCCTTTGCGTTGCGGCTACTCTTTATAAAACGGCGTGCTGCCACTATCTACACGGCAGGAAACGATTGAAACGGAGTGATGATGAAAGATTTGTCTGTATGTTTGCTGCTGCTGGATGATGCGTGCACCCACCGCCTGCCGCCCGCCCGCGTGGGGCACGGCTATTGCGCCCATATCAGCCTGCCCGAGGGGAAGATTGTGTCGGCGCGGGCGCGGATTTTGCCTGCGGGCAGCGGTTTGCGCGTGGTGTCGGAACGCGGGGGCGATACGCTGCATTTGATGGTAAAAGGGGTGGCGGCGGTGCGCGGGCAGGTGAAAGTGAGCCTGCTGCTTCAAACCGAAATCTGCCCGTGCGAGGTGTTGCACGAGTTTTGGCTGCTGTCGCAATAGCCGGCAAGCCAATCCAAAAGACAAAAGGCAGCCTGAAAACCACCTATCCGGTTTTCAGGCTGCCTTTTGTTTGGCTGCGCGCGTTCGGCGCATCCGTTGTTTGTAGCCGTGGTTTACGGCTCGAATTTCTTCACCGCCTGCTGCACCAGTTCAATCTGGCGGGCGTATTCGCGGCAGTGGGGGCAAATCATCAGGTGCAGGCGCAGGGCGAGGCGTTCGCTGCGGGTGAGCGGCCGGTCGGCGCGCTGGGAGATGAGGGCGGTGATTTGGCGGCATTTTTTCATGTCGGCTCCCGATGGTTGAACCATTTGATTTGCAGGCATTGGCGCAGGGCTTCGCGGGCGCGGTGCATCACGGTGTAGTAGTTGGCGGCGCTGATGCCGCAGTGGCTTTGGATGTCGGGCGCGTCCCAGCCCATAATTTCGCGCAGCATGAACACGCGGGCGGTGTTTTCGGGTAGGCCGTAGAGGCAGGCTTGGAACACGTCTTGGAACTGGCGGTTTTCCAAATCCTGCTCAGGGCTGCGCTGGTGGACGGGGACGCCGTCGGCGTGCCAATGCCCGCTGCTGTCAAACTGGGCTTCGTAGAGTTCGTCCAGCTCCATTTCGGCGGGGGTTTCGGCGAACACGCTGCTGTGGCGTTGCTTGTGGCGCAGGTAGTCGTTGATTTTGTTTTTCAAAATGGCGAACAGCCAGGTTTTGAGCTGGGCGCTCCCTTGAAACTGCCCGCGGTGGCGCAGGGCGGCGAGCAGGGTTTCTTGGGCGAGGTCTTCGGCGGTTTCAGCGTTGCCGGTTTGGATGCGGGCAAAGCGCAGCAAGTCGCTTTGCAGCGCCACCAAATCGGCTTCGTCCCATTGCGGGGCGGCGCTCACGCGCTGCGCTCCGCGGGCAGCAACACGTCGGCGTCCACCCATTGCTGCCAGCGGCGTTCGATTTCAGGCTGCCATTGGGCGGCTTGTTCGGACACGCCGGCGAGGCTTTCGCAGATTTGCGCCTGCGACAGGGGGGACTGGGCGGCGGCTTGCAGCAGGATGCGGTCGATTTCGTCCAGCGGGCTGTGGTACACGCTGCCGCCCGCGTCCTGCCACACGGCTACGGCGGTGGGGGCAGCCTGAAAATCGGGTTCGTCGGCGCACACGTTGAACGGGTAGTCGGCGATGCCGGCGGCGGGGGAAAGTACGAAGGGGGTGTCTTCATCCCACTCGAAGGCAGTGTTGGGCGGGGTGGCGGCGGTTTCGGCAACCAATTGGCTGTGCTCGAAACGCATCAGCTGCAAGATGTGCTCGGGCAGCCTGAAAGCGGCGCGGCCTTGGCGGCAGAAGGCGAGAAATTCGCCGGGGATGTCTTGGAAATAGGGGCTGTGGGCGCTGCCTTCGGCCACAAAGGCTTCTTTGGCGGCCGCCCATTGCTCGGGGTCGGCGTAGCGCGCGGCCTGCGGGTAGCAGCGTTGGATAAAGCCGTTGATGTTGTTGCGCACCAGGCGGGCATACACGGCGAGGCGTTCGGCATCCAGCGGGGTATTGGCATCGGCATCGGCGCTGCCTTGGCGCACGGCGCGGGCAAGCGTTTCTTGGAAGGCGGCGGAGGCGTTTTCAGGCTGCATGGGTGTACTCCGTTTTGATTGCGGCGGCGGGTTGCATTGCGGCGGCTTGGATGCCGGCGATGCGGGCGACTTCGGCTTCTAGCTCGGCAAAGGGCGGGAAGTTGAAATCGCGTTCCAGCAGGGTGGGCGGGATGTGCGCCATGCAGCGGTAGGCGGCGGCGAGCAGGCCCCACACGTTGTCTTTTACCGGCGCGCCGTGGGTGTCGATTAGGATTTGCGGGTTTTCGTCGTCGTGACCGGCGATGTGGATGTAGTCCACCCGCGCCATATCGACGGTGTTGAGGAAATCGTGCGGCGCGAGCAGCCCGTGGTTCACGCTGTTCACATAGATGTTGTTGATGTCCAGATGGATGCCGCAGTCGGCTTCCTGCGCCACGGCGTTGAGAAATTCGGCTTCGTTCATTTCCGCCAGCGGGCTGTGCAGGTAGTAGGAAGTGTTTTCCACCGAGATGCGGCAGCCGAGAAAATCCTGCACTTGGCGGATGCGGCGGGCGGTGTGGCGCACGCTGGCGGCGGTGAAAGGCAGCGGCAGCAGGTCGTAAAGATGCCCGCCGAGGTCCTGGCAGTAGCTCAGGTGGTCGGAAAAGAAGGTGCAGCCGTAGCGGCGCATCATGTCTTTGATGCCGCCGAGCAGTTCGGTGTCCAGCGGGGCTTGCCCGCCCAGCGAGAGGGACAGCCCGTGCAAGGCCAGCGGCAGGCGTTCGGCGGCTTCGTCGAAGCGTTTGCGCGCCGCGCCGCCCATTTTCAGCCAGTTTTCGGGCGCGGCTTCGATAAAGGCGATGGGGCTGTTGGCGGGCAGGTTGAGAAAATCGTCTGCCAAGTCGCGGCGGTAGCCGAGTCCTGCACCTTGTAGTGTTCGGGTCATGGCGGTCCTTATTGTGGTTTTCAGGCTGCCTCTGGGAGCAGGCCGTATGGTTTTTCAGGCTGCCGTTTCGCGGAAAACGGCGCGGCGGCACGGTTTTCCGCCAAACGGCGGCAGGGCGGGGGTTTGCCCTTGCGGGGGCTTTCAGGCTGCCCGAGGCAGTTGTCAGAGGCAGCCTGAAAACGGGGTCGGCTTATGCCTGCGGGCTTAGTGCGAACCGCATTTGCCCTCGCCGCATTTGCCTTCGGCGGCTTTGGTTTTGGCTTTGGCTTTCATGGTTTTGTTCACGGCAGGCGCGTCTTGTTTCGCGGCGGGAGCAGCAACGGCCTGAGTGCCCAAAGTCAGCGCCAAAGCGCCGGCCAATGCGATTGCGGAAGATTTTTTCATAATGGTGTACTCCAATAAAAAAGATTAAAAAATGAAGCCTGAAAACGCCCGGCTTCGTCGGCGTTAAAAAATCGGTTTATTTGCCGCTGCGGTAGCGTTTCCACAGATAGTCCAGCGACAGCGCGCCCGCGCCCTGCCCCAGCAGCGGCAGCAGCATCACGATGTACATCAGCGACAGCTTGTAGCCGCCCTGCCCGATATTGTAGCCGTTGCCCGCGTGGACGGCATACCACGCCACGGCGGTCAGCACCATCAGCGCGAAAGCGGAAAAGCGGGTGAACAGCCCCAACAGCAGCAGCACGGGAAACAGCAGCTCGGTACCCATTGCCGCGTACCAGTTTGCATCGGGCGAAAACAGCGAAAAGGGAAAGGGGAACTGGTCTTGGATTTCGGCGAACCAGTTTTCGCCGTTCCATTTGGTCAGGCCGGATTCAAAGAATTCGTAAGCCAGCAGGAGGCGCAGTCCGAGCTGGCCGACGGCTTCGCCGATGAGCGGATACAGTTTTTCAGGCTGCTTTTTGGCGGTGCGGGGCATGGTGGGTTCCTTTCTGTTTGGTGGTTTGTATTGCCTTATGCAGCTTTGGACGGCAGCCTGAAAAGTTTCTTACGGGAGAAGGTGAAAAATTTTATTGTGCACTGTTTTTAAATGAGAAAAAGTTTTCAGACTACCTGAAAGACAGCATTTAGGCAGCCTGAAAACGGGGTAATGGCTTTTCAGGCTGCCTTTATCGTTTACTTCGCTCCTTTAAACCCGCGCTTCAAATGCACCATCAACAGCGCGACCGCAGCGGGCGTTACCCCCGAAATGCGGCTCGCCTGTCCCACGGTTTCGGGCTTGTGGGCGTTGAGTTTCTGCTGCACTTCGGCGGACAAACCTTTCACTTTGGCGTAGTCGATTTCGGCGGGCAGGCGCAGGGTTTCGATGTCGCGGCGGTTGTTGATTTCTTCCTGCTGGCGGTCGATGTAGCCCTGGTATTTGACTTGTATTTCCACCTGTTCTGCCACGTTTTCAGGCAGCGTGGCGGGCGGTGCGGCGTCGGGCAGGGTCATCAGGGAGGCGTAGTCGAGATTGGGGCGGCGCAGCAGGTCGTGCAGGTTGGCTTCGCGGCTCAGTTTTTGCCCGAATACGCGCATTTGTTCGGACTCGGGCAGCTTTTGCGGCGTGTACCAAGTGGTTTTGAGCCGTTGGATTTCGCGCTCGACGGCTTCGCGTTTTTCGTTGAACGCGCGCCATTGGGCTTCGCCAATCAAGCCGATTTTGTGCCCGTCTTCGGTGAGCCGCATATCGGCGTTGTCTTCGCGCAGCTGCAGGCGGTATTCGGCGCGGCTGGTAAACATGCGATACGGCTCGTTCACGCCTTTGGTAATCAAATCATCGACTAACACGCCGAGATACGCCTGTTCGCGGCGCAGAATCAGCGGCTCTTGGTTTCGCACATACTGTACGGCGTTTGCGCCCGCGAGCAAGCCTTGCGCGGCGGCTTCTTCGTAGCCGGTTGTGCCGTTGATTTGTCCGGCGAAAAAGAGGCCTTGGATGGTTTTGGTTTCGAGGCTGGCTTTGAGGTTGCGCGGGTCG
>CAUQDE010000130.1:0-5251 GCA_963516425.1 uncultured Kingella sp. | reverse complement strand
CCAAAAAATCGGCAGCCCAATCAACGCATTCGGGTCAGAACACACCACCCGCTCCAACAACGCCGCCCCCAGCCCCTCACTCTTTGCCGCCCCCGCGCAAAAAATCGCATCAGGCTCACGCGCCAAATACCGCCCAATCTGCCCCGCCGACAACGCCCGCATCCGCACCACCGTCTCATCCACGTGCGATTTGAGGCAGCCTGAAACCGAATCCAACACGCACACCGCGCTGTAAAACACAATCTCCCGTCCCGACAATGCCCCCAACATCGCCGCCGCCTTCTCCGCCGACATCGGCTTGCCCAACTGCCGCCCATCACACCAAGCCACTTGATCCGCCCCAATAATCAAATGCGCAGGAAACCGCCTCGCCAACGAGCGCGCCTTGCCCACCGCCAAACGCAACGCCGTATCCCGCGCCGATTCCCCCGCCAACGGCGACTCATCAAACACAGGCTTGCCCACCGCAAAATCCAATCCCAAAGCCGCCAACTGCCGCTGGCGAAACACCGAAGAAGACCCCAAAACAACAGGCAACGCCATCGCGCCCCTCCCTGAAAAATATTGACTGAATAAGCATAAAATTATATCATGCGCCGTTTATGTTAAACCGAATACTGATTGATTCCCAAGCGTTCACCGCCAAGCAAGAAACCCTACAAGGCAACGTCTCGCTCAACCAACTGGACGAACGCGTTTGGACGCACGATTTCACCGACTTGTCATCATCCGTCGCCTACACCCTAACAGGCGGCACAGATAAATGGCAACGCCCCTATTTAACGCTCACCCTTTCAGGCTGCCTGCCCCTGCGATGCCAACGTTGCATGCAACCCACAGAATTTGCGTTAAACGAAAACGTGCGGATTGTTCTGTTTGAAAACGAAGAAACGCTAGACGAAGCCATGCTTGCCGACGAAGACCTCGAAGGCATGCTGCAAGAACCTGAAATAGACGTTTTCTCGCTTATCGAAGACCAAATCCTCATGGCTTTGCCGTTTTCCCCCAAGCACGAACAATGCGGCAACGCCCGACTGGAAGCCAACAATCAAAGCAAACCCAATCCTTTTGCCGCGCTGGCGGGATTGAAAAAATCGGGCTAACTTTTTTATCTTTCATTAAATTAGGAGTTCAAAATGGCCGTTCAACAGAACAAAAAATCCCCCTCTCGCCGTGGTATGCACCGTTCACACGACGCGCTTACTGCCCCCGCATTGTCCGTTGACAGCGCAACAGGCGAAGTGCACCGCCCACACCACATTTCTCCCAACGGAATGTATCGTGGTCGCAAAGTAGCCAAAGCCAAAGGCGAATAAGCACAGCGGCGCAAAAAGCCAGCGATGGAGCAACAGCAATATCGGCTGGCTTTTTCGTATCAAACATTTTCAGGCTGCCTACTCTCACATCATGCAGCCTGAAACATACCCTCTCCCATCAGCAAAAAGCGAGCATTCCCATGGTACAAAAAATTTGGTACACCTACGACGACATCCATCGCACCGTGAAACACATCGCCCAAAAAATCAACGAAGCAGGCGTCAAATACGATGCCATGATTGCCATCGGCGGCGGTGGCTTTATCCCCGCCCGAATGCTGCGCACTTTTCTTGACATCCCCATCTACGCCGTAACCACCGCCTATTATCTGAACGAAACCGACAGCCAAACCACCGATGCGGTGCAGAAAATCCAATGGCTGGACCCGATTCCGGCCGAATTGCAAGGCAAAAACGTTTTGGTGGTGGACGAAGTGGACGACAGCCGCACCACCATGCGTTTTGTGCTGGATGAGCTGGAACGCGACGGCTTCAAAAAAATCGGCGTCGCCGTGATTCACAACAAGCTCAAACCCAAAGTCGCCGAGCTGCCCGATGATGTTGCCTATTTTAGCGGCGTAGAAATTGAAGATTGGTGGATAAACTACCCGTGGGATGCCACCGATATTGAAGCGCACAACCGCCGCGCCGCCGCAGGCGTTCATTCAGACGAAGAATAAAGCGGCAAACCATTTTGGCTTCGCAACTCCGCTACGCTCCGCAGGCTGCCTGAAACCCCCAAAAAGCGTTTCAGGCAGCCTGAAACCGTTTTACAATACCTGCTTTGAATACTGGGTAACCCGCAAACACCAAGGGCTAACGCCAAAGGCAGCCTGAAAACGAGTGCGCCAGCCTCGCACCAAGCCCAACCCTCACCAAGGAAACCTTCAACATGATAACCCTGTCCGTAGATGCCATGGGCGGCGACATTGGTCTCGCCGTAACCGCCCCCGCCGCCGCCAACTTCCTGCAACGCCGCCCCGATGCCAAACTCATCATGGTAGGCGACCAAGCCCAAATTCAAACCGCCTTGCAACAAGCCAACGCCCCGATGGCGCGCATCAGCATCATTCACGCAAGCGAAGTCGTCGGCATGGACGAAGCTCCGCAGTACGCCCTAAAAAACAAAAAAGACTCATCCATGCGCGTTGCCATCCAGCAAGTGAAAGAGGGCAACGCCCAAGCCGCCGTTTCCGCAGGCAACACAGGCGCGTTGATGGCAACCGCCCGCTTCGTGCTCAAAACCCTGCCCCATATAGACCGCCCCGCCATTGCCAAATTTCTCCCCGCCGAAAACGACCAGCTCACCCTGATGCTTGACCTCGGCGCAAACGTCGACAGCACCCCCGAGCAGCTCCACCAATTTGCCATCATGGGCAACGAGCTCTACCGCGCCCTGTATCCCAGTCACAACGCCCCCAAAATCGGCTTGCTCAACATCGGCACGGAAGACATCAAAGGCACCGAAACCGTTAAGCAAGCCTTTCAACTGCTCCAACAAAGCCCCGTCAATTTCATCGGCAACATCGAAGCCAACCAAATATACAGCGATAAAGTGGACATCGTGATTGCCGATGGCTTTGTGGGCAACATCGTACTCAAAACCATAGAAGGCACGGCAGGCTTTATGGGCGGCATCATCAAACAAGAATTCCAGCGCAACCTATACACCAAATTCAGCGCGTTTACTGCACTGCCCGTGCTTCAAAGTTTCAAACGCCGCCTAGACCCGCGCCGCTACAACGGCGCCATCTTTCTCGGCTTGCGCGGCATCGTCGTCAAAAGCCACGGCGGCACCGATGCAACAGGTTTCGCCTTCGCCCTAGAAGAAGCCTACCAAGAAGCCCAAGCCGACAGTCTGGCCAAAATTGAGCAAGGCATCAGCGAAAAACTAGCCGCAGCCTAATTGGAAGGCAATGGCTTACCACCAAAGGCTGCCTGAAAACACCAAGCTGCCACACATTCATTCCACAAAAAAGCAACACTGCAAAAATAAATTTGCAAAAAAACAACACTATTTTATTCTTATAAATTGCTTTATTAAACAACAAAATAAGACAAAATAACCAAAATAAAACCAAAAATCCCAAAGTGCACTCAGCATAAAAACAAAAAATAAGTTTGTTTTTTTTTCGTAAAATAGCTATATTAACGACTGCGAACTGCAAGGCTCATAAGATTTTGGGCTTAACAGGGGTTAAAAGTGTTTATTGTGAGCACATTTAATTCTTTTCAAAACTTGTTTAAGTAAACATAAGGAATACAGAAATGAAAAAAACTCTGATTGCTTTGGCTTTGGCTTCATTGTCAACTGCTTCTATGGCCGATGTGATTTTGTACGGTCAAATCAAAGGTGGTGTTGAAACTACTTTTGGTAACAAATTAGGTCAAGACAAAAACAAAGGTACAACTACCCAAATCGTTGACTACGGTTCACGTATCGGTTTCAAAGGTCATGAACACCTGACTGACAACTTGGATGCTATTTGGCAAGTTGAATCTAAAGTAGATATCGGTGGTGGTAGCGGTCGTACATTCGGTACTCGCGATTCTTTCATTGGTTTGAAAGGTGGCTTCGGTACTGTTAAAGTAGGTTACCAACAAACTCCAATCAAAGAGTTGAATGGCAAATTGGACCAATGGGAATATGATTCTTCTGTTGCTGGTTTGGGAACATTCACTCGTGGTACTGATGCTAACCGTCGTGCAACTGCAGTTAGCTACGAAACTCCTGATTTGTCTGGTTTCACTGCAAAAGCTTACTATTCACCTAGCGAGCAAGAAAACGGCGAAAGCACTAACGCATTGGGTGCTCACAAAAATAAAGCCAAAGGCATTTATGGTTTGAGCGCAAGCTACAAAAACTCTGGCTTCTTTGCTGATGTTGCTGGTGTATATGCACGCGGTACTACTGCTGCTGTTGCTGCTGGTAAAAAAGGCGGTTACCAAGCATTGGTACAAGCAGGTTACGAGAGCGACAAATGGTTGGCTGGTTTGGCTTACCAACGCTCACAACGTGTAGAACGTGCTAATTCTACTTTGAATGCTGATGCTGATAAAGTAAACGAGTTGGCGTTGTCTGGTGCTTACACTCTTAACGATGCTTTGACTCTGAAAGGTACTTTCGCTTACGGCTTCGGTATCAAAGACATTAATGGTGACAAAGTTGCTGGTAATGGCAAATACTACCAAGGTTTGGTAGGTGCTGACTACGCATTGTCTAAACGCACTATCGTTAATGGTCAATACGGTTACTTCCAATCTGGTAAAGGCGATGACAAACTGAAAGCTAACGTAGTTAGCATTGGTATGAAACACAAATTCTAATCTGATATTGCCTCGGATTTAGAATGCTAAAACTCCCTACGAAAGTGGGGAGTTTTTTACTTGGTAAGTAAAACCTTCTTATAAAAAAGCAGCCTGAAAACTTCATTTATCAGTTTTCAGGCTGCTTTTTGTTCATTTTGTTATGCTGGATTATGCTCATCAAAGAACTGCACTTTCACATCAAACTGTTGTGCGAGTGCCTTACCTAATGCTTGGATGCCGTAGCGTTCGGTGGCATGGTGCCCTGCGGCGATGAATGCTGTGTCTGTTTCGTTGGCAAGATGATATTGCGCTTCGGAGATTTCGCCTGTGAGATACACGTCTGCGTCTGCATCTATGGCAGCCTGAAAATACCATTGCGCGCCGCCTGTGCACCATGCGATGCGGGTAAGCGGCTGTTTGGGGTTGCCTATAATGGTGGGTGTTCTGCCCAGCGTTTGTTCAATAGCTTGGGCAAGTTGGGCAAGCGTGCGTTGGTTTTCGGGCAATGTGCCGATGTTGAGCAGATTTTGTTCGCCGAATGTGTTTTCAGGCTGCCAGTTGAGTTTTGCGGCGAGTTGGGCGTTGTTGCCAAGCGTGGGATGGGCATCGAGCGGCAGGTGGTAGCC
>CAUQDE010000129.1:0-5261 GCA_963516425.1 uncultured Kingella sp. | reverse complement strand
CAGCAAACGGCGGCATATCAAACCGCCACACAGGCGCAAACCGCCAGCTTTCAGGCTGCCTTGGCGGCGGATACGGCGGCGGTGGGCGGCAAGCTGGATGCGATTAACGGCACGCTGGGCGGGTTGAACCAAACCATTCAAAACAACGTGCATGTGCAGCTGGATGGGCGCGTGATTGCGGAAAACGTGTCGCGCCATCAAGTGAATATGTTTAACCGAGGAGCGGGACAATGAGTATGTGGCACACGGTATTGCAAGACGCATCGTTTCGCGATGTGCGCTTTGATGTGGTGTCGCTGGATGAGCAAGACGGCAAGGCGTTGGTGGAACACGCGCGCCCATTTACCGATGGCGTGTGGCTGGAAGACATGGGCAGCACGGGGCGGCAGGTGCAGGTGGAAGCGGTGTTTTGGGGCAAGGGCTACCATAGCCGCTTGAATGCGCTGGTGGAGGCGTTGATGGAACGCGGCGCGGGGGTGTTGGTGCATCCTGTGTGGGGGCGGCTGCAAAACATGATAGCCGCCAGCTGGCATTTCCACCACGACGCAGACAATGTGGACTATGCCACGCTGAGCATCACCTTTCGCGAAAGCGGCGAGCCGCAAAAGATTTTTGTGTTTGAAAACGCCTTTTTGATGGCGATTGAACGCCTAATCGCGCGGATTGACACTTATCGCGCGGCATTGGAAGGCTGGATTGATGCGCTCACCATGGCAAAACAAAGCGTCGGCGCGCTAATCGGCAGCGCGTTTGGCTTTGCCGGCGCGGCAAGGGGCGCATGGGCGGCGTTGCGCGATTTGTTTGATGTGGGGAGTTTGGGATTAGGCGGGCACGAGGGCGGCGGCGCGGGCGATGGCGCAGGCAGTAAAAGGCTGTGGCGCGAGATGCATAGCATGGTGCAGGCGGGATTGTTTCAGGCTGCCGCGATTGGCGCAGATGGCGCGGTGCACACGGCGGATGTGCGCAGCGCGAAAAGCCGTTTTGATGCGCTGCTGCGCGCGGCGGATGCGGTGGTGACGGTGGAGCAGCGCATGGCAGTGGCTGCAAACAGCAACACACGCCGTGGCAGCGATTGGGCAGAGCGGGCGCAGGTGGGGCAAGTGTTGCGCTTGATGGCGTTGGACACGATGTTTCAGGCTGCCTGCTTGTTGCTGGAACACGAGGGCGACAGCATGACTGCGCCCGATGTGTGGCACATCAACCGCGCGGTGCGGCATCGCACGGCGGCGGAAATTGCCCGCTTGCGCGCCACGCTGGCGGCGATGCCCGACAAGGCGCAGGCTTATGATGCAGTGTATGCCGTGGTGGAAACGCTGCGTGATGCGACGGCGCATTTAAACCTGCTGGCGATTGCCGTGCTGAACCAAAAACCGCCGTTGATTGCGCGCCCTGCGCCATTAAATGGCACGGTGCATCAACTGGCGTTTGCTTGGTATGGCGATATTCGCCGCGCGGATGAATTGATACGGCTTAATCCGCAGCTGCGCCATCCTTGCTTTATCCAAACAGGAGAAATCATGAATGGCTACGCCCAATAATTTGTATGACAACTCAATTGTGCTGCGCATTGGTGGCATGGAGCATCGCACATGGCAAAGCTACGATATTGACAGCGATTTTTTGATTCCTGCCGATGGTTTTGACTTTGAGCTGGGCGTGGCGGCAACACAGGGGCAAATCCCCGATTTAACGGGGCAACGCTGCGAAGTGGTGATTAACGGCGAAACGGTGCTCACAGGCATTATCGGCAACCAGCGCGATGAGAAAGACAAGGGCAGCCGCTCGCTGCGCTTAACAGGGCGCGATTTGGCTTGCTTGCTGGTGGATTGTTCCGCGCCGCAGGTGAATGTGAAGGGCATGACGGTGCTGGCGGCGGTGCAAAAGCTGGTTGCGCCGTGGAAGCAATATCTGCCGCGCGTGGTATTAAAAGCGGAAAACAACCCAACGCTGGATAAGGTGGATATTGAACCGAGCGAAAGCGCGTGGCAGGCGTTAAGCCATGTGGCGAACTCGGTGGGCTTGCATGTGTGGCTGGAAGCGGATGGCACGCTGGTGGTGGGTGGTGCGGATTATTCGTCTGAGCCTGTGGCGACGCTGTGTTGGAGCAGGAACGATAACCGCCGCAATGTGGAGCGCATTAGCATTGAGCGCGATGTGGACAATCGCTTTTCGGAGGTTACCTTTTTGGCGCAATCGCATGGTAGAAGCGGCAATGCGGCGAAGCATGATTTGAAATGGGTGTGGCAAGACCCGTCTATGCCCTTACACAAGCCCAAAACGGTGGTGGTGGCAGATGCGGATAATTTGGAAGCCTTGAAACGGCAGGCGAAAAAGCAGCTTTCCGATTGGAAGCTGGAAGGTTTGACGATTACCGTTACCGTGGGCGACCACAAAACAGCGGCGGGGGCGCTGTGGGCGGCGGGGCAGCGCGTGCATTTGATTGACGAGGAAGAAGGCATTGATGCGATTTTCTTTGTGATGGGGCGGCGGCTGATGTTGAGCCGTATGGGCGGCACGCAAACGGAGCTGCGGCTGAAAGGAGATGGGGTGTGGACACCTGATGCCTATGCGCAAAAAGCGGAGCGGGCGCGTAAACGCAAGGGCAAACGCAAAACGGCACGGGGCAAGGATAAGGGCGAGGAGTTGAAAAGCAGATGAGTTTGGCAAAATTAGCACAGCGCACCGCGCAGGTAGCGCGGGGCGTGCAAGATGGGATTCGGCAGGCATTTCGCGGCAAGGTGGCGGCGACGCAATCGGGCGAGCCGATTCAGCGGGTGCAAGTGCTGGGGTTGGCTGATGAAACGCTGCAAGATGTGGAGCAATTGCAGCAATTTGGCTTTACCAGCCATGCGCCAGCTGGCAGCGAGATGATTGTGTTGCCTTTGGGCGGCGATACCACGCATGGGATTGTGATTGCCAGCGAGCATGGCAGCTTTCGGGTGAAAAATCTGCAAGGCGGCGAGGTGGCAGTGTATGACCAATCGGGCAGCAGCATTGTGTTGAAGCAGGGGCGGCTGATTGAGATGGACTGCGATAACTTGGTGATTCGCGCCAAGCAAAAGGTGTGGATTGACAGCCCGCTGGTGGAGGCAAGTGCGCAGGTGTTGGCAAAAGGGCAAATCACAGGACAAAACGGTTTAGCCATTTCGGGCGGCGAAGGCGGCGATGCGGTGCGCATCAGCGGCAGCCTGAAAACTACGGGCGATGTGGTGGCGGGGGCAATCTCGTTGCAACAACACACACATCGCGGCGACAGCGGGGGGACAACGGGGGCGGCGCAATAACACATGGATGGAAACAAGCAGAGGCAGCCTGAAACGGTTTATTCGTTTTGGCTGCCTTTTTTTTGGGGCGAAGCCATGCGCCTGCCTGCCCTGCTTTGCTGCGCCGTATGATGCCAGCATGGATAAAGAATTGAACCCTTTAACCGGCGATTACACGGGACGCGCCGTTAAAAAACTGCAAAACGCGGTGTATATCCGCTTGCGCACGCCGCTGGGCACATGGTGGGCGGATAAGAGCATCGGCTCGCTGCTGCATCTTTTGCAGCGCGAAAAAGATGTGGCGCGGGTGGGCTTGCTGGCAGAGCAGTATGCGATGGAAGCCTTGCAGCCGATTGTGGATGATGGGCGAGCGCAACAAATCAGCGTAACCGCCACACAGCCGCACAATGGCTGGTTGCTGCTGCGCATTCGCGTGGAAACAGCGCAGGGCGGCTTTGATTATGACCACCGTGTGCCGATTGTGTAGGGCCGCCTGAAAATGCCTGTTTAACCGTTTTTAAAAAGATTTTAAACCCATGTTTACACCCCCTGATTTTGACACCATACGCGCGGCGATTTTGCGCGACACGCAATCGCTGATACCCGATGCCGACATCAGCGCCGATAGCGACCATTATGTGCACGCATCGCGCTTGGCATCCTGCGCCGCAGGGCAATACGCGCATCAAACGTGGATAACGCGGCAAATCTTCCCCGACACGGCAGACACCGATTATTTGGAGCGGCACGCGGCATTGCGCGGCATTACTCGCCGAGCGGCAACCCGCGCAGGTGGCATGGTAACGATAAGTGGCACGGCAGGGGCAAGGCTGGCGGCAGGGGCGCAGATTAAGCTGGGCAACCGTTTTTATACTACCCGCGCCGATGCGGTGATTGACGGCAGTTTAAGCGCTCGCGTGCCGATTGTGGCAAGCGAAGCGGGCGAGCAGGGCAATTGCGACACCACCGCAGGGCAATTGATGGCAGCCAGCGCAGGCATCAGCAGCGATGTGATGCTATCGGCGACAGGCGGCACGGATGCGGAAAACGATGCTTCGCTGTTGTCGCGCTTGTTGGAGCGCATCCGCCGTCCGCCCGCAGGTGGTAATCGGCACGATTATAAAAACTGGGCGTTAAGTGTGGATGGCGTATCCAGCGCCTATGTTTACCCGCTGCGGCGCGGCTTGGGCACGGTGGATGTGGCGATTACATCAGCCAATCAATTGCCCAGCGCGGAAACCTTGGCGGCGGTGCAAAACTATATTGATGCGGTGCGCCCTGTTACCGCCAAAAATGTGCGCGTGCTTGCGCCTGATATTACGCGGGTGGATGTGCGCGTGCGGGTTAAGCTGGCTGGCGCAGATTGGGCGGCGGCGCAGCGCGAAATTCAGGCTGCCTTGGCGGCGTATTTTGACGCGCTCACGCCTGCCGATGATGTGGTGGTGTCGCAATTGGAAGCGGTAATCAGCAATGCGGCAGGGGTGGTGGATAGGGTGTTGCTTGCGCCGCGCGAGAATTTGCTTGCCGATACGGTGCACAAGATTGAGTGGTTTAAGCTGGGCAGCCTGAATATGGAGCGGATGGCATGAGCTATCAGGAAGTGTTGCTGGGCTTGCTGCCGCCAGTATCTTATGCACGCGGCGCGCAGCGGATACGGCAGCAGGCGCAGATTGATGCGCGGGTGTTGGATGAAGTAGCTCGCCGCGCGGATGAAGCGGCTGGGGCGTGTTTGCCCGAAACATCGGGCGCGATGCTGACCGATTGGGAGCGGGTGTTGGGCTTGGAGACAACCAATGCAGGCAAGCCTTATACGGCGCGGCTGGCGGCGGTGTTGCTCAAAATCAATGCGGTGGGCGGGTTGAGCATTCCCTATTTTATTCAGCTGGCGCAAAGCGCGGGCTACACCATCACCATTGACGAACCGCAGCCGTTTCGCGTGGGCATTAACCGCGCAGGCGATAGGCTCGCGCCCGAAGAGATTATGTGGGTGTGGGTGGT
>CAUQDE010000128.1:0-5281 GCA_963516425.1 uncultured Kingella sp. | reverse complement strand
CCATATTGATGCCTGCGCGGGTGGAGCCGATGTTGATGGAGCTGCACACGATGTCTGTCGTTTTCATCGCTTCGGGGATGGAGCGAATCAGCACTTCGTCGGCGGGCGACATGCCTTTTTGCACCAGCGCGGAAAAGCCGCCGATAAACGACACGCCGATGGCTTTGGCGGCGCGGTCAAGCGTTTGCGCGATGCTCACATAGCTTTCCGCGCCGGTGGTGGCGGCGATTTGCGCAATGGGCGTTACCGAGATGCGCTGGTTCACAATCGGCACGCCGTATTTGGCGGAAAGATGCTGCGCGGTGGCAACCAAGTCTTTGCCGATGCGGGTGATTTTGTTGTAGATGTTTTGGTTGAGCGTGTGAATGTCGGGCGAGATGCAGTCGTGCAAATCGATGCCGATGGTGATGGTGCGCACGTCAAAATTTTGGTCGGACACCATGCGAATGGTTTCTAGGATTTCGGTGGATTGTAGGGTGTTCATAGGGGTTTCCGAGTAATGGGCAGCCTGAAAGGCTTGCGTAGGGTGTGTGAACTTGTTCACGCACCGTAATTGGCTGATAAACAGGTGCGTGTCTTGCGCCACACACCCTACGCCGTTTTCAGGCTGCCTTTGGGGTTGAATTAAAAAATAACGATAGGCAGCCTGAAAATGGATTTCGCCGTTTCAGACTGCCTTAATCATCAATCTATTGCTGCTTCACTTCCACTTTGCCGTTTTTAACCGCATTCAGCAGTTCGCTGGCTTGCTTGTCTTGCGGATTATTTTTCAGATGCGCTTGCAGAGATTGCTTGGCTTTGGCGGTGTTGCCTTTCATCAAATAGGCGATGCCGAGCGCGCGGTTGGCAAGCGGGTCGCCGTTTTTCAAGGCTTGTTGCAACGTGGTGATGCCGCGGTCTATGCGGTTGCTGCTCGCCAAAAATAAGCCAAATTCGCCTTGCGCGCGCGCTTTTTCTTTGCCGTTTAACCGTGCAATCCATGCTTGGTAATATTTATCTGCCATTTGCGCGGCGTTGGGCACGTCTAAATTGTGCGCCATGGCGTTGGTTTGCGCGACTTGGCGCAAGAAGCCTGTGTATTGCGCGTCTTTGGGCGTAACCACTTGGGTTTCAATCATCAGCTGAAAGAGCTTGGCTAGCTGCGCGGCTTCGGCGGTGGCGCGTTGCTGGTCGGCGGCGTTGTTAAAGCGGGTGGGATAGGCGATGGCGTGTTCGCTCAAATCGTTAAACACTTGGTTCGCCAATGCCATGTTGATGCTTTTGGGCTGCACCAGTTGGTTCATGTCGTGCTGCGGATAGGGTTTGGCTTGTGCGATGGCGCTTAATGCGGCAAGTAGTGCAGTAAACAGGGCTTTTTTCATTTTCAGGCTGCCTTTGGGGTTGAGATGGGGGAATAGGCAGCCTGAAAATGCTTGCTATGCCGTTTCAGGCTGCCTTGGGATTATTTCTTAGGATTATTTCCGATGCACTTTAAACGTGCCTTGTTCAATCGCGCCTAACAACGCGCGAGTGCGTTCGTCTTGCGGATAATGTTTTTGGTGGATTTGCAAATGTTTCACCGCTTCGGCTTTATTGCCTTGCATCAAATACGCCATGCCCAGCGGCAAATGGGCGTTGGTATCGCCACCTTTAATCGCTTGCTGCAACAACGGCATGGCGCGGTCTATGCGGTTGCTGCTCACCAGAAACGCGCCGTATTCGCCTTGGGCGCGGGCTTTGTCGTCAGGCTGGTTTAACAGCTTAATCAGTTCTTCAAAATAGCGGTCGGCTTGGGCAGCAGCATTGGGCACGTCCATATTGTGCGCCATCACATTCAGCCGCGCCAAGCGGTAGAGCACGTTGCCATAAGGAATAGGCTGCGCGGGCGTTACCGCTTTCACTTTAATCATGCCTTGAAACAGGCGGTTAAGCTGCGCAGCTTCGCTTTGGGCGCGTTGCTGGTCGGCATCGTTGTCAAAGCGCGGCGGGTAGTTGCCCGCGTGGTCGTATAAATCGCTGAGTATGCGGTCGGCTAGCTGGATGTCCACATGGTCGGGCTGGACGATTTTGCTTATATCGTGTTGCGGATAGGGCGCGGCTTGCGCGCTGATGCTTATCGTTGCGACAAGCGCGGCGAGCAATGCGGTAAACAGGGCTTTTTTCATTTTCAGGCTGCCTTTGGGTGGATGGGGAAGCGTGTAATAGGCAGCCTGAAAATCTGATATTGCCGTTTCAGGCTGCCTAATCGTTTAAATTTGCTCAAATGCGGTGCATGGCGTTAAAAATTGCTTCGTGTTGAATACGGATTTCCAGCGATAATTTTTGGCTCTCGGCGGCAAACAGCTCGGCAAGCTCGGGCGGTGTTTTGCTGCATTGGGCGGTGTCCACCAAAATAATCATGGTAAAAAATTCGCCCATCAGCTGCTGGCTGATGTTTACGATGTTGATTTGATTGTCAGCCAACAGCTTGGATACGTTGTACACGATGCCCACGCGGTCTTTGCCGATAACGCTGATGATGGATTGCGACATGGTTTGCCTTTCAAGATAAAAAAGCGCATTGTAGCCCAAACCCCGCATTCAGGCAGCCTGAAACGCACGATTGCCGATTACCGCTTGCTGCCCGTTTTCAGGCTGCCTAAAATCTCCCATTTTTACCCCCAATCACCACCATGCTCCCCATCCACGCCCACATCGCCGAACAAATGGACAGCCGCCTGCTGCTGCTGCGCCGCCAGCCCCAAACCATCCTGCTGCACGGCGCCGACAACGACATCAGCCGCCGCCTGCTCGCCGCGCGCTATCCCCACGCCACATTCAGCGAACACGACCACCGCGAAAAATGGCTACAACAAGCCGCACAAAGCCGCCGCGCCCAAAGCAGCTGGCTGGGCAAACTATCGGGCAAAGGGCAAATCCCGCAAAGCCATCAGCCGCTTACTTTCAGGCTGCCCGAAAACAGCGCCGAAATGCTGTGGAGCAACCTTATCCTGCACCACGCCGACAACATCGGCGACATCCTTGCCAACTGGTCGCAAGCCCTGCACGACAACGGCATGCTGTTTTTCAGCCATCTGGGCGACCAAAGCCTGCCCGAGCTGCGTCAAATCCTGCAAGACCACCAACTGCCCTGCCCTGCCCCCACGCTGGTAGATATGCACGACCTTGGCGATGCCCTGCTGGAACACCAATTCTACGACCCCATCGTGGACACCATCAGCCTAACGCTGACCTACCAAAGCCCCAGCGCCCTGCTGCAAGACATCGCCGAACTTGGCATCTGGCAAGCGCTGCGCCCCAGCAACGAAGCCGCCGCGCAAGAAATCGTGCAACAAGCATGGCAACAAGGCAGCCTGAAAACGCTCACGCTGGAAATCATCCAAGGGCACGCGCTACGCAAAACATTGTTGCCAGAGAATACGCATTTGGTGCAGTTTTTGCCACGCAAGCAGTAGGCGATAAAATGAAAAAATTTAGCGATAAAACAGCTGTTGTTAAGATAATAGACGGCGAAGTAACCATTATAAGAAAGAAGAACAGGCTACTGATGCTCATACCTTATGGTTTTATGCTTATACTTATTTTAATAATTTTGCACTTATTTATATCAACACATCTACCATTTTGGGTAGGTTGGTGGCAAGCAAAAGATAAACATAATTTGCAACAAGGTTGCTTGTATTATCAGCATGACAGCCGTTGGGGCAAAGTATATAAGTTGGTTTATAGCGATAAAAGCAGCAATCAGCATTCAATCGTTCATAATTCACGGTCATTGTTTCCCCTTAGCTTTCCATCGGGAAAAAAATACTATGCGTCAAACCGTGAATATTTAAATAATCATCATGATTACTGCAATAAAGTAGTATTTGTTCATGCTCATACAAAAACAAATATCTTTGGATATTATGTGGACAGTTATTTTGTTTATGATTTTCTTGACTAGCACGCCAATAAACCCCCAGCAGCCTGAACCGCGTTTTCAGGCTGCTTTTTGCTACAATACGCGCCACTTTTAACAATTAACAATTTTCAGGCTGCCTTAATCCCGCCCGCCCTTAAAACCACATCATGCGCCACACCCTACTCCTACTCGCCCCGCTGATTACCGCCTGCCAAACGCTCCCCGACCTAAACCAACGCGAGCCATCCATCTACATCCCCACCGTCCACAGCCCCCAGCTAGAACACGCCCTCAACCTGCCGCCCAACAGCGACCCCGCGCCCCCCGCGCAGGAAACCCAAACCAAACCGCAAACCGAGCCCGTCTTCAACGCCCACACCCACATCATCGACCAAGCCAACCAAGCCTACACCCTGCGCGCCAGCCTGATTGACCACGCCAGTGTGTCCATCGACGCGCAATACTACATCTGGCACAACGACACCACAGGCAAGCAACTGCTGCAAAAGCTGCATCAAGCCGCCGAGCGCGGCGTGCGCGTGCGCCTGCTGCTAGACGACAACAATACCAACGGCATGGACAACATTCTCACCGCACTCAACCACCATCCCAACATCCAAATCCGCCTGTTCAACCCTTTTCTGATTCGCAAATGGCGTGCGCTGGGCTACTTAACTGATTTTCCCCGCGTAAACCGCCGTATGCACAACAAAACCCTAACCGCCGACAACCGCGCCAGTATCATCGGCGGGCGCAATATCGGCGACGAATACCTAACCGACACCACGCAAAAAACCACGTTTAACGACATGGACGTGCTGGTGAGCGGCAGCATCGTAACCCGCATCTCGCAAGAATTTGACCGCTACTGGGGCAGCGACTCCGCCTATCCGCTGGAAAGCATCATCAAACCCACCGCCAAACGCATCGCCCAAGGCAACGCCCAACTCAACGCCGCTAGCAGCGACCCCGCCCCCGAAGCCACCCCCCAAAGCAGCCTGAAATACTACCCCAGCCAAATCCAGCTTGTGAGCGATGACCCCGCCAAAGCCCTAGACCGCAAAGTGCGCGTCAACGTGTGGAGCGAAATCCAAAAAGCCCTCGGCACGCCCCAGCGCGAACTCTATCTCGTCAGCCCCTATTTCGTGCCCACGCGCACAGGCGCAGACATCATGCAAACCATCACCCAATCGGGCATCCACACCACCATCCTCACCAACTCCCTCGCCGCCACCGACGTTGCCCCCGTGCATTCAGGCTATATGCGCTACCGCAAACCCCTGCTGCGCGCAGGCGTAGAGCTTTACGAACTCAAGGCCGAAAGCAACGACAAAAAACGCAAACTCAAAGACCGCGGGCTAACTGGCAATTCCAGCACCAGCCTGCACGCCAAAACCT
>CAUQDE010000127.1:0-5290 GCA_963516425.1 uncultured Kingella sp. | reverse complement strand
GCGGCGGCTGGACGCTGCAAACAGGGCTGTACACGCTTGCCGTGCTGGCGTATTTTGCGCTGCTGTTGGGCGCGGCTTGGCAGCGCAGCGGCAAAGGCTTGGCGGCGGTTTTAGCCGCAGCGGCGGTGGGCAAGGTGGCGTTTAGCCTGATGGGCAGCGGCGCATCTGCCCGCGCATTGATTGCACCCGCGTTGCTGGGCTTGGCGATTGGGCTGGTGGCAGTGTGGCGGTTGTGGCGGGCGAAGCAGAAGTAAGGCAGCCTGAAAGCAGGATACGCAATGAAGCGGCGATAGTTCGTTGCCAAAATGGCGAATTAAACGGAGGCAGCCTGAAAATGGGTTTGGCGTTTCAGGCTGCCCCAACCCTTCGCGCTGCCTGAAACAGATCATGGCGTATCGCCGCCATATCCACTCTTTGGTTGCCGTAGCCCAAGCGTTTCAGGCTGCCTTTAAGCAATGCAGAGGCAGCCTGAAAACAAGAGACACAATGGAACGGCAACGGCTCGTCGCCAAAATGGCGGATTAAACAGAGGCAATCGGCAGGCTGGGCATTGATGCCCGACAAACACTGACCTGTTTATCTGATACGCCACTAAAAACATCGGGCGCCCGACCTGCTTAGCTTCTACAAACGTTTCAGGCTGCCTTTAAGCAATGCAAAGGCAGCCTGAAATCCTTTATCCCAAAAAACGGTTATGCGGTAAGCAGCCTCAGGGCTTCTTGATACTTGGCAACGGTTTTAGCCAGCACATCTTCGGGGACGGCGGGGGCGGGAGGCTGTTTGTTCCAGCCGCTGTGTTCTAGCCAGTCGCGGATAAATTGTTTGTCAAACGAGGGAGGATTGCTGCCGATTTGGTAGCTTTGCGCTGCCCAGAAGCGGCTGGAATCGGGGGTGAGCACTTCGTCCATCAGGGTGAGCGTGCCGTTGGCATCCAGCCCGAATTCAAATTTGGTGTCGGCGATGATGATGCCGCGCGTGGCGGCGTAGGCGGCGGCTTCGGTGTAGAGTTGGATGGCTTTGGCGCGCACTTGCTGGGCAAGTTCGCTGCCGATTAGGTCGGCGCAACGCTCAAAGCTGATGTTTTCGTCGTGGTCGCCCACTGCGGCTTTGGTGGAGGGGGTGAAAATGACTTCGGGCAGTTTTTCGGCTTCGCGCAGGTTTTCAGGCAGCTTGATGCCGCAGATTTCGCCTGTGGCTTGGTAGGCTTTCCAGCCGCTGCCGCTGAGGTAGCCGCGCACCACGGCTTCTATTTTGACGGGGGCAAGCCGTTTGGCGACAACGGCGCGTTGTGCGATGGCGCGGGCGGTTTCCTCGGGCAGGATGTCGTAAACGGTTTGCCCTGTGAAGTGGTTGGGCATGATGTGGGCGAGTTTGTTGAACCAGAAATTGGAGATTTGGGTGAGGATTTCGCCTTTGCGGGGGACGGGTTCGTTGAGAATCACGTCAAAAGCGGACAGGCGGTCGCTGGCGAAGATAAGCATGGTTTGGCTGTCTATTTCGTAGAGGTCGCGGACTTTGCCTGAATAGAGTTTTTTGAGGGGGAGTTGGGTCATAGTTGGGCTTTCTTGGGGGTGGGGAAACGGGTTTCAACCTTGCGCGTTGCGCTGCGGGATACCTCTTTGGCTTTGCATCAGTTCGCATGGCTAAATCAAAGAAAGATTTAGATGCTCACTAGATACCCAAATCAAAGATTTGGACAAAGAGGCAAGGCTGCCTTTGGGGCGGTATCTGAAAGATTGGGGCAGCCTGAAAAGGGCGGGGCTACGGCAAGAGTGGGTATGGCGGCGATACGCCATGTGCTGTTTCAGGCTGCATCAAGGCTTGGGCAGCCTGAAATGGGATTGGGCGACGGAGCTGTTCTCGCGCTATGGGTTGAGCTTGGGCGCAGCGCGCGAACGCATTTTCAGGCTGCTTCGAGGTAGCTGCCTTTAACCAATATATCGCGGGTTACGTTTTGGATGTCGCGGTGTCCTGTGAACGCCATGCTCAAATCCATTTCGTTGTACAGGATTTCCAGCGCGCGGGTTACGCCTGCTTCGCCGTAGGCGGCGAGCCCGTAGAGATAGGGCCGTCCGATGAATGCGCCGCGTGCGCCCAGCGCCCATGCTTTTAGGATGTCTTGCCCTGTGCGGATGCCGCCGTCTAGCCAGACTTCGGTTTGGCTGCCAACGGCTTGCACGATGGCGGGCAGGGCGCGGATGGTGGATGGCGCGCCATCTAGCTGCCTGCCGCCGTGGTTGGAGACGATGATGGCGTCTGCGCCGTGTTGCACGGCTTTTTCAGCGTCTTCGGGGTCTAGGATGCCTTTGATAATGAGTTTGCCGCCCCATAGGTCTTTGATGTGGGCGATGTCGTCCCAGCTGAGTTTGGGGTCAAATTGTTTGGCAACCCACGGCATCAGCTGCGATAGGTCGGTTACGTCTTTGGCGTGGCCGGCGATGTTGCGGAAGGTGCGCCGTTGGGTGTTGAGCATTTTTAGCCCCCATTCTATTTTGGTGGCGAGATTGAGTAGGTTGAATAATGTGGGGCGCGGGGGGACGGTGAGTCCGTTTTTGATGTCGCGATGGCGTTGTCCGACGATTTGTAAATCGGCGGTTAAAACGAGCGCGCTGCATTGGGCGGCTTTGGCGCGGCGGATTAAATCGGCCATAAATTCGCGGTCGCGCATCACATAAAGTTGAAACCAAAAGGGTGCGGTGGTGTTTTCGGCGACGTCTTCTATGGAGCAGATGGACATGGTGGATAGGGTGTAGGGGATGCCGAATTTTTCGCAAGCGCGGGCGGCGAGAATTTCGCCGTCGGCGTGAAACATACCTGTGAGCCCTGTGGGGGCGATGGCGAGCGGCATTTTGACTTCTTGCCCGAGCATTTGGCTTTTCAGGCTGCGGTTTTCCATGTTGACCAGCACGCGTTGGCGAAATTGGATTGGGGCAAAGTCTACGGCGTTGGCGTGGTAGGTGGTTTGTGTCCACGAGCCTGTGTCGGCGTATTCGTAGAACATTTTGGGCAGCTTGCGTTTGGCAACAAGGCGTAGGTCTTCGATGGTGGTGATTTGGGTGAGCTTGGGTGTGAACATGGGGTGTCCTTTTGGGGAATGGTTTTAGCTTCGCAGAAGCTCGTAAACTTGCTTTCAGGCTGCCGATGGGGTGGATAAATAAAACAGTATATTACTTGCCTAGCCAATGCTCATCATGGCGGCATCAATTCAATTTCAGTTTTCAAGCATGAAAGCAAGCGCGATTTTAAACATTCGCTCGCCAAGATGCTTAATTTAATCTCGTAAGTTTGGCTTACATTAAAGTAATAGACGGAATTTTAGCCTAAAATCAAATGGATTGGGGTTAAAGCCAGTCTGAATGTAAACCAAAAATAGGAGAAAATCATGAGAACTTTATTCACATCTTTGATGGTGGTGGCGATGGGTGCTCATGCTGTGCCGTTGCCGAGCATCATGCCCGAGCCCAAAACCGATTGGCAGAAGCTGAATTTAAAAGGCAAGGTTCATAGCTTGAAATCGGTTAAATATCATCATGAAGACTGCAACGATAAAATCACGCAAACCGATACGCAGATTTATCGATTTACGCAGCTGGGCAGGCTGTCTTGGTATCAACGCCATGAATACGGTGCGAAATTAACCGATTTTGCCACTTATGAATTTGATAAGCAAAACAGAATGGTGCACAGCACGGATAAAACGGGCGCATACAGCTACACTTTTGCGCAAGATAAAAACGGCAACACGGTGGTAACCAAAAAATCGGATAAATTTTTGGGCAAAAAAACCAAAATCATCTACAACCCGCAAGGTGTTTTAACCGACCCAAACGCTGCGAACGTAACGGTTGTGGACAAGATGTTTCAAAGAAGCGAATTTCCGCTCACGGAATCTACCACTTATGATGCAAGCGGGCGTATTGTCAGCTCGTGGGCAACCAGTGGTAGCGTGAAAATTGGTAATGACGAATACAAATATGATGAACATGGAAATTTGTTGTCTATCTATGATTATGACAACCAACATTATGATTTAATTATTCAATATGAATACGATGACAACGGCGTGATGCGTAAGAAAAATATGCGTTCGCATTTTTTGACTTTTTACCGCGAATACGATGAACACGGCTTTGAAACGTTTTTACAAAGATGGTGGAGTGGCGACACAAGCAGACCGAAGCCGCAGTTGGATTACCAAATCCGCACTTATAACGAATATGACGAGCAGGGCAACCTGAAAAGCGCGAAAAGCATTCGTGAAGACGATGGGAATGAGCGCGTTAAGGGGCAGGCGGGCTTTAATAAAAACTTTAAATGCGTGAATAAGGTTGTGGAACGCATTCAAAATGAATATGTTTATTATTAGTTAAGCGGATAGGAAAGGCAGCCTGAAAACGGAATTTCAGGCTGCCTTTTGTGTTTACGCGCAATTTACGCGCTGCGGTAGGCGAGTAATAAATTGCGGAACACGTTGGGGTCTTTGATAAAGGTCATTTCGCCTTCGGCGGGGAAGTGGTAATCCAGCAGGCGGGAAACCCAGAAGCGGATGCAGCCTGCGCGGTAGGCGGTGGGCAGGTAGTCTTGTTCGGCGGGGGTTAGGCGGCGGATGCTTTGGTAGCCGTTTAGGAAGGCGTGTTGCAGGGTGGGGTCTATGTGGTTGTCGGCGGTGCGCGCCCAGTCGTTGATGGCGATGGCGATGTCGTAAACAAAGCTGCCGTTGCAGGCGTAGTAAAAATCGATGAAGCCTGCCACTTGGTCGCCGTTGAGCAAGACGTTGTCTTTGAATAAATCGGCGTGGATGATGCCGCTGGGCAAATTGGTATCGGGGTGTTGGGCTAGGTGGGCGATTTCGTCTTGCAGCAGTTGCGCGTCTTGGGGTTCTAGGTGGGGGATAAGCTGCGCGGCGCTGTCTTTCCACCATTTTGCGTGGCGCGGGTTGGGCATGGTTTGCGGGAAGGTTGCGCCTGCTTGGTGCATTTTGGCGAGCATGATGCCTGTGTTGTGGCATTGGGCGGCGGTGGGAAAGGCGACGTCGCTGCCGTTGAGTTTTTCTACGATGCAGGCGGGCTTGTTGGCAAGGGTGGCGGTGAGTGCGCCGTTGCGTTGGGCGATGGGGGCGGGGCAGGCTACGCCGTTTGCGCTTAGGTGTTGCGTGAGCTCCATAAAAAAGGGCACTTCGTGCGCTTTTAGGGTTTCAAACACGGTGAGCACATAGCTGCCGCTCGTGGTATGCAGAAAATAATTGCTGTTGGTTACGCCTTGGGCGATGCCTTGCAGGGATTGAAATTCG
>CAUQDE010000126.1:0-5295 GCA_963516425.1 uncultured Kingella sp. | reverse complement strand
ATGGATGGCGGAAGAAAGGGAGTTGTGCATAAGATTCCTTTTGGGGCGAATAGGCAGCCTGAAAATCATTTTGGGCGTGCGTTTGGGCTGCATTTGTTTTCAGGCTGCCTTGTGATCGTCGTATGCATGGCAACATTAAACCGCTAACCAATCCATTGATGCTGGATCAGCCATGATTCTACTTCCGCCAAAAATGGTGGGTTGATTTCTTTATCGCCACGCAAAGGCAGCCTGAAAATCGCATTTGCCGTTTTCAGGCTGCCTTTTGCCTGCGGTTTAATGCCTGAAATGCCGCACGCCGGTTACCACCATGGCGATGCCGTGCTCATCAGCGGCGGCGAACACTTCTTCATCGCGCACAGAGCCTGCGGGGTGAATAATCGCCTTGATGCCCTGCTCGGCGATGACATCCACGCCGTCGCGGAAGGGGAAGAATGCGTCCGAAGCGGCACACGCGCCATGCAAATCCAAGCCTGCGTCTTGCGCTTTGCGGGCGGCGATGCGAGTGCTGTCCACGCGGCTCATTTGCCCTGCGCCGATGCCGTAGGTTTGCCCGCCTTTGCCGAACACGATGGCGTTGGATTTCACAAATTTCGCCACGTTCCAAACAAACAGCAAATCCGCCCATTCCTGCTCGCTGGGCTGCCGTTGGGAGACGACTTTCAAATCTTCGCGGGCGATGCGGTGGATGTCGGGCGTTTGCACCAGCAAGCCGCCGCCCACGCGCTTCAATTCAAAGCGGTTTGCGCCCGCGAGCAGCGGAATTTGCAGCACGCGCACGTTTTTCTTTTCCGCCAAAATCGCCAAGGCTTCGGCGGTGAACGCGGGCGACATGATGACTTCCATAAATTGGTTGTCGGTGATTTGCTGGGCGGTTGCGCCGTCCACTTCGCGGTTAAACGCAATGATGCCGCCGAACGCGCTGGTAGTGTCGGTGGCATAGGCGAGGCGGTAGGCGGCGAGCGGGCTGTCGGCAACGGCCACGCCGCAGGGGTTGGCGTGTTTCACAATCACGCAGGCGGGCGCGTCAAACGATTTGACGGCTTCCCATGCGGCATCGGCATCGGCGATGTTGTTGTACGACAATTCTTTGCCTTGCAGCTGGGTGTAGTTGGAGAGGCAGCCTGAAAACGGATAAACGTCGCGGTAGAACGCGGCTTGCTGGTGCGGGTTTTCGCCGTAGCGCATTTCCTGCACTTTGAGCCAGCTTTGGTTGAACTGGGCGGGGAAGGTGCCGATTTCGGGTTCGCCCGATAATTTTTCGTCCGACACGCTGGTGAGATAGTTGGAAATCATGCCGTCGTATTGCGCGGTGTGGCTGAATGCTTTGCGTGCAAGGTTGAAGCGGGTTTTGTCCGACAGGCAGCCTGAACCTTGCAATTCGTTGATTACGCTGGTGAAATCGTTGTTATCGGTAACGATGGCGACGTGTTTCCAGTTTTTGGCGGCGGAGCGCACCATGGTCGGGCCGCCGATGTCAATGTTTTCAATCGCGTCTTCCAGCGTGCAGCCGGGCTTGGCGATGGTGGCGGCAAAGGGGTAAAGGTTCACGCACACAAGGTCAATATTGCCGATGCCGTGTTCCGCCATTTGCGCGGCGTGGTCGCTTAAATCGCGCCGTCCGAGTATGCCGCCGTGGATTTTCGGATGCAGGGTTTTGACGCGGCCGTCGAGCATTTCGGGAAAACCCGTGTAATCGGCGACTTCAACCACAGGGATGCCCACATCAGCGAGCAATTTGGCGGTGCCGCCTGTGGACAGGACTTCTACGCCCATTTCGTGCAGGGCTTGGGCGAAAGGGACGATGCCTGTTTTGTCGGACAGGCTGATTAGGGCGCGTTGGATGCGGGGCATGTTTTTTTCCTTTAAAAAGGGTTGGGGGAAAGGGGGTTTTCAGGCTGCCTTTGGGGTTATGGGCGTTGGTTGAGCGATTGGATGTGTTGCGCTAATCGCTCGGGTGTAGCTTCCCATTCGGGCTGGGATAGGATTTTGCAAATACGCTGGATTTGCTCGGGCACGATAATAGTTTTTGTAAACTGTTGAACATAGGGGATAAATTGCTTGGTTAAGCAAACATTGGCGGGTAACTCGGTGCGCAGTTGGCAATCACGATGCGTGAACACGACAATGGAGTGAAATCGGTTTTCAGGCTGCCTAATCAGCTGCTCTAAGGCTTTGATGTGGGCGTAGTTTTGGTGCAAGGGGTTTGTGAACGGATATTTTTCGTAACGGGATTTGGTATGCCACCATGTTTTTTGCTGCTTTCCGCCAAAAATCCAGCCTTCATAATATTTGGCTTCTATCACAAACACGCCAAACGGCGACACGATAATGTTATCAATTTGCGTGGTTGCGCCATTGTGCGGAATGATGAGGTTGTGAAAATAGTGATACTGGCTGCGGTCTAGTTTGCCCAATGCTTCCACTTTGATAATTTGCTCGCCTACCGCTCCTTTTTTGATGTTGATATTTGCGATTTCAGGCTGCTTTTTGTTGGCTGGCGACTGCTGAACATTTTGGCGCGTAGCCATATTTTCAGACTGCCTTTTATTGGCTGGCGACGATTTGGGTTTTCGATGTTTAGTCGTATGTTTAGGCGCATCTTCGCTGCTGATGGCTTGGATAATGGCAAACAGCAAAACAATGAACACAAGGGCGTAAGCAAATAATTCCATTTTCAGGCTGCCTTACCGCGCACGATACTCTTGCAGGCGCAGTTTTTCGCCTGTTTCGGTTTTCACGCCTGTTTCCCAAACCGAGCAGGCGGCGAGCAAGGCAATCAGCGTTAGAATGATGATTTTATTCATGTTTACACAATATTAAAGGCAGCCTGAAAATCTGCGCGGGGCGTTTTCAGGCTGCCTTGGGTTTAGTCAATCAACTGGTGCTGCAACAGCTTTTTGCGTAGCGTGTTGCGGTTTAAGCCGAGCATGTCGGCGGCTTTGGATTGGTTGCCGCCGCATTCGCGCAGCACATATGCCAGCAGCGGTTTTTCCACTTGCACCAATACCATATCGTACACGCCGCAAGGGGTTTCGCCGTTTAGGTCGCGGAAGTATTGGGCGAGGTTCTGATGGATGCAGTCGGCAATATCGGGAGCGGTGGGCATGATGTGAATTCGGGTTAAGATTTTGGGGCGTATTGTAAACGATTTTGCGCGCGGTTTGGGTTTCAGGCTGCCGTTGCGCGTGGTAAAGCGCGTGGTGAGGCAGCCTGAAACGCGGTTTACTCTTGGCTGCCGCCGGCGCTAGGGTGGGTTAAATCGTCCAACGCTTCTTGCGCCAAGCGCGACACGGCTTCGTTGCCGGTTTGCGCGGCGGCTTTGCGGTACCACTGGGCGGCTTTGATGGCGCTGGGCGCGACACCTTCGCCGTCGTGGTACATCGTGCCGAGAATGTATTGCGCCTCGGGATAGCCTTGCTCGGCAAGCGGCTGCACTTTGGCAAACGCGGCTTCGGCACGCCCTTCTTGCAAATCGGCGCTGATTTGGCTCATGGTTTGACCGTATTGGGCGTTGTTGGCGGGCGCGGCGTTATCATCATCGGCAGGCGCGGCGTGGGCGAATGCGGCGGATAGCATCAGGGCGAGGAATAGGGATTTTTTCATGGCGGTTTACTGTCTTTGAATCGGGGGGTGGTTTTCAGGCTGCCTTTGAAGGAGATTGATGCGCCGCATCGGAGGCAGCCTGAAAGCGAGTTTGCGAGCTTCTGCGAAGCTAAAATCCTTTATCGGACAACAAAACAGTCGGGCATCGCACCCAACTGTTTCTGTTTCAGGCTGCCTATTGCATCGGGCAACGGATTACTTCCAATAACGCCACCAAGGCATATCGTCGGGCTTCCATTCTTGTTGCAAATAGGGGCTTTGCGGGAAGTTTTGCTGCAACACGCGTTTGGTGTCGTTGGCGGATTGCTCGTTGCCCATTTTGCCGTAGGTGTACGCCATGATGGCCAGTGCCTCTTCCACAAAGCGCGTGTTTTGGAACTGCTTGATGACTTCCTGCGCGCGGTTGTTGGCGGCTAGGTATGCGCCGCGTTTGGCGTAGTATTTGGCGATGGCGATTTGATGCCCGCCCAGCGCGTCCACCAGCTGTGCCATGCGTTTGCGCGCGTCTTCGGCGTATTTGCTGTCGGGATAGCGGGTAACCAATTCGTTGAACACGCGATAGGCGCGGCGGTTGGCTTGCGGGTCGCGGTCCGACCAATCTTGCGAGGCGAGTTTGCGTAAAAACGATTGGTCTTCGTCAAACAATACCAAACCGCGCAGATACAAGGCGTAGTCCATGTCAATGCTGGCGGGGTAGTTATGCTCAAAGCGCGACAGCAAGGCTAGGGCTTTGGCGGGCTCTTCGTTTTTGTAATGCGCGTAGGCGGCATCCAACAGCGATTGCTCGGTGTATCGCCCGGGGGCTTGGCGCGCGCGCAGGATTTCGTAGAGCTTGTTGGCGCGGTCGTAATTTTTAGCGTTGAGCTCGCTGCGGGCTTCATTGTAAAGCTGGTCGTTGGACCAATTTTGCGCGGCAATCGTATCGCTATCAATTTTGACCTTTTTGGCTTTGTCTTTAAACGCGCAGCCCGTTAAGGCAACGGCTAGGGCAATGAATAGCAAAGATTTTTTCATTAGATTATTCATCCTCGTTAATAAAAAGTTTCTGAACCCGCAGTTTTAGGAACCCGTTGTCTAAAATTGCTACGCGGGATGTCCGCCGATGCAGACGAGTTCAGAGCAAAACGCAAGCTGTGTAGCGATTTCAAACAGCTTTTCAGGCTGCCTCATCTTCGGCGCGGTCTGTATTATCGTTGTCGGCATCCTCGCGCGTACGCGGTCTAATCATGCGGCACACCAACAATCCGCCCTCATACAGCAAAATCATCGGAATGGCTAACATAATTTGCGACAACACATCAGGCGGCGTGAGCACGGCGGCGATGATAAACGACGCCACAATCAAATACGGGCGCGCCGCTTGCAGTTGCGCGAAAGTAATCACGCCCATGCGGTAAAGCAGCACCACCACCACGGGGATTTCAAACGTCATGCCGAAGGCAACAAACATCCCCAGCACAAACGACAGGTATTTATCAATATCGGTTGCCATAGAAACGCCCGTTGGTGTCATGCCTGCGAAGAATTTGAACACCACGGGAAACACCAGAAAATAGCAAAACGCCATGCCTGCGGCAAACAGCATCAGGCTGGACAAAATCAGCGGCACAATCAGCCGTTTCTCGTGTTGGTACAGCGCGGGGGCAACAAACGCCCAAATTTGATACAGCGTGTTGGGCAGCGAAACCA
>CAUQDE010000125.1:0-5330 GCA_963516425.1 uncultured Kingella sp. | reverse complement strand
CTGCCCGCCTACGATGCCGCCGCCGAAGCCGCATGGCAGCAACACGAAATCCAAAGCGGCTATCCGTGGATTTGCGCCGCCACCAGCGAAAGCTGCGTCGCCCAAATGCTCAACCAACACACCATCGGCGGCGTGCATTTCCGCAAAGGCTGCTACCCAGGGCAAGAAATCATCGCCCGCGCCCAATATCGCGGGCAAGTCAAACGCGGGCTTGCCATCGCCAGCAGCCCCGCCGCCCAAAGCGCAGGCGCGCCCGTGCAAGACGAAGCAGGCGCAGAAGCAGGCATCGTGCTCAACGCATCAGGCAGCCTGAATTTGCTCGTTATCAAACACAGCGCAGCGCACAGCCCCCTGCGCGATGCCGCAGGCAACGCCTTTGCCGTGCAACATCTATTCTTCCCAACCAGCGACAACGAAAACAAGGAATAAACATGGCAGCCCTGCCCCGCAAACTCCCCAAATCCGCCGCCACCCTGCGCCGCCGCATGAACCTATGGGCACCGCTGCGCTATTCAGGCATCGTGGTTACGCATATTTCGCCCGATTTCACCCACCTGCGCGCCAAACTGCGCAACCTGCCCTACACGCGCAACATGAACGGCAGCCAATTTGGTGGCAGCCTGCTTTCCATCACCGACCCCATCTATTCCGTGATGCTGCTGGGCGCGCTGGGCGACAACTATTATGTGTGGGACAAATCCGCCGCCATTGACTTCATCAAACCAGGCTTCGGCGAAGTGTATCTGGACTGCAAACTCAACTACGACGACGTAGAACGCATCCGCGCCGCCACCGCAGGCGGCGACAAATACCTGCCCGAGTTCACCGTGCGCCTGTTTGACAAAAACGACGAAACCATCGCCCTCGCCACCCGCGTGATTTACATCCGTTTGAAAAAAGAACTTCGCCCCTAAGCGTTTTCAGGCTGCCTTTGACGTATCAATGGCAGCCTGAAACCGACCCCTCCCGTTTTCCGTTATGAAAAAATCGCTATTTATCGTATTGGCATACAGCACGCTGCTCACATTGAGCGAGCTGGCTTACCGCATGGTGTTCAACATTCCCCGGCTCAACGCAGGTCAAACTGCGGAAACATTCGCGCTGATTGCGGCTTTTGCCGCCACGTATCTGTTTGCCCGATACCGTGCCAGCCGCGTTTTGATTTTCGCCTTTTTCGCGGCAAGCATGATAATCAACAACATCCACTACACGGTTTACCAAAGCTGGATAACGGGCATCAATTATTGGCTGATGTTTAAAGAAATCACCGAAGTGGGCACCGCGGGCGCGTCGATGCTTTCGCTGGTGTGGCTGCCCGTGCTGTGGGCGCTGGCGGAAAGCGCGCTGTTTTTCAGCTTGGGCAGATTCCGCCGCAAAACGCACCGCCTTGCCGATTTCGTTTTTTTCGCCGCCATGGCGCTGATTGCCGTGCGCTCGTTCAAAACTACGCAAGAGCACGGCATTTCCCCCAAGCCCACATACAGCCGCGTCAAAGCCAATTATTTTAGCTTCGGCTATTTCGCCGGCAGAATCTTGCCCTACCAAATCTTCCATTTGAGCAAAGTGCCCGTTTACAGCCACCCCGCGCCCGCCAAAACCGCCAGCGCCGACAGCCCGCAAAACATCATCTTGGTTATGGGTGAAAGCGAAAGCGCGGCGCATCTTAAAATGTTTGGCTACGAGCGCGACACCTCGCCGTTTATAGGCAGCCTGAAAAACCAGCCCTCCGCCATCGTGTTGCCCGCCTATTCGGCAGGGATGATGACGGCGGTGTCTCTCCCCAGCTTTTTCAACGCCATCGCCCATGCCAACGGCTTTGAGCAAATCAGCAGCGGCAAAACCAATATGTTCCGTCTCGCCAAAGAGCAGGGCTACCAAACCTATTTTTACAGCGCGCAGGCGAGCAACGAAATGGCGATTTTCAACCTGATTGGGCAGCGCTGGATAGACCATCTGGTTCAGCCCACGCAAATGGGTTACAGCGGCAGCCAAAACATGCCCGACGACAAGCTCATCCCCCTGTTTGAGCAAATTGATTTAACGCAGGGCAAACACTTCATCGTGTTGCACCAGCGCGCTTCGCACATCCCTTATGGCGCGCTGCTCGCCCCGCAAGACAATGTGTTCGGCACGAATACGGCAGTGGACAAATACGACAACACCATCCGCAAAACCGACCAATTCATCCAATCCGTTTTAACGCGCTTGCAGCGGCAGCCTGAAAATAACTGGCTGTTTGCCTACACGTCCGACCACGGGCAATATGTTCACCACGATGCCTACAACCAAGGCACCAACCATCCCGACAACTATACCGTTCCGCTGGTGTTGTACAGCCCGCACCCGCCCACGCAGCAGCTGGCGCAACGCACGTTTGCGCCCTGCGCCACCGCGTATCACCAGCAGCTTGCCACCCTGCTGGTTCACAGTATGGGCTACGATATGCCGGTTTCAGGCTGCACCGAAGGCTATGTAACCGGCAACCTGCTCACGGGCGATGTCGGCAGCCTGAAAATCGAGCGCGGCAAAGTGCAGTTTGTCGCGCCCAAATAAAGCGGCGCGAACGTTGCGGACAAGCTGCCGTCCTGTTTTCAGGCTGCCTAGGGCGTATCCCGTTCGGCAGCCTGAAAACCATAAAGCAGGCATTGGTGAACATAGTGGCAGCCTGAAAACGCAATGGATGCTCCATTAACTGTTTTCAGCAACCGTTTTCAGGCTGCCTATCACCAAAAAAGCCCGACCATTGCCGGTCGGGCTTTATTTATCTCCATCGCGCCGATTATTTGGCGGTAACGCCTTCCGATGCGTTTTCTGTTTTCACGGTATCCGCTTTTTTCTTGTCAAACTTCTGTTGCAACACGGCAATGGAATCGTCTTTGCCGCCTTTGGCTTTAATCGTTTGCATCATTTGTTTTTCCACGGCTTTCATTTCTTGGAACAGTTTTTCCGAACGCGCAATCGCGTCGCGGGTTACTTCGCCGCTCAACGCTGCCGCTTGGGCATCGGTTTTGCCGCGGTATTTGGCATCGCGCGCGCGTTGCTCGGCTTCCTCGCGTTTTTCCAGCGCCATCCATTTTTGCTTGATGCTGCTGCCGAACAGGTTTTGGTTTTGCATCACCATTTGGTCAATGTGCCACGCTACCCAGTAGAACGAATCGGGGTTGTAGGTGAAATCTTGCGGTTTGAACGATGGGTGCGTGTCCGTTACCGTGCCGTAGAACGGGATATACGGCGTGTTGCGCGACGGCGCGTTGCTCAGCCACAGAATTGATGCCATCGATGCGGGCAAATCGGGCTTGATTTGGTAAATATGCGCATCAATCACGTTTTCATTACCGGGGGCGAATTTGTAGGTGTCGCCGTCATACGCCGATTTCACTTCGGGGCGACCGTCTGCGCCGCGTTTGTCGTATTGGTCGTCGGGGATAAAGCCTTCTTTCAGCGTTTCAAAGCGGTTGCGCTGAATGGCGATGGCATCGGCAAGCGAGTATTTTTGGTTGGGATTGCTGGGGCTTTGCAGCAATTCAAAGTGGTGGTCAAAATAGCCAATTTTGGATTGCGGATCGAGCAGCTTCAAGCCTGCGTAGGCGCGGGAGCGGTTGCGGGCGGCGTAGTGGTCGAGGTTATACGAATTGGCAACGTGGAATTTGCCGTTCACTTCGCGGTAGTGGTTGGCTTTGCGGGCAACGTTTTCCAAGTCTTTGGAGACGATGTAATTGCCTTTGCCCAGCTCATAGGGGTTGCCCATAAAGAAGGTGTTGGGGTAGATGGAGTATTTGTCGTCGGGATATTTAATCGCGGCGTATTGATGCCCCGAGAGGATTTCCATGTACCACAGCTCGTTTTTATCGGCGATAACAATGATATTGCCCTCGGCTGAGCCTTTTTCGTCCAACACTTTGGCAACCAGTTCAATGCCTTCGCGGGCGGATTTAACGCGCGGTAACACCAAATCCACCAGCGCGGCTTCGGCTAAACCGTTTTTCACCAGCGGGTCGATTGCTAGGATTTTGTCGTGGGGCGTGGCGGAGGTGGTGGCGGTCATGGTTACGCCGTATTCGTTTTGCCCGTGCGCGCCATACACGCCCTCATCGGTGTCGCGGCTGGCGTCGGGCACAGAGGTGTATTTGAACTCGTGCGCCAGATGGGGGTAGGTGAAGCCTGTGGAGCGGTCTTTAAGCTCGCTGCCTGCGGGGTAGTCTTTGGCGGGGGTTACGATGTAGTTTTTATTGTGCGCCCCAGGTTGCGGCAGGAAGGGATAGTCTTCGGTGCGCCCGTAAAGCACCGAACCATCGGTGGTCAATTTTTTGCCGATGATAAACGAAGAGCAGGCTTCGGCAGCAGGCGCGGCAAGCAGCGATAAAACCAAAGCGGATAAAACGGTTTTTTTGAATGCGGATTGCATGATTGAATCTCCTTGTGATAATTATTTGTTTGACGTGGAGATTTTGTTATAGACCTTTGTGTAAATAAATGCAAACAAAACGGGCGGTTTCTGCAAGGTTTTTGATGGAGCGCAAAAAGGCGGCGAGACAGCCTGAAAACGGCAAACCCGCTCTGCGCCTGTCGGATAAGGGCGCAACCCGGCCGCAAAATGGGCAGCCGAAGATGCAAGGGCAGCCTGAAACGGCGGCCAAGCGTTTTCAGGCTGCCTTGACCGGGCGCATGAAACCCCCTACAATCCGCGCTCTTTTTGTGAAGCCATCGTCTTCAACTTAAATCTTCTTGTTATTCAATTTAATGCCCGCGCGGCATTTTTATTTTGCAAGTTGTCGCCGATGAAACCTACCAGCGCACGCTGGCGACAACCTGCTGTTCATTCTTTTTGCCCTCTCCCGTTTTCAGGCTGCCTGAAAACACCGCAATCAAAATAATCCGCACCCCCGCTTCAAGGCTGCCTGAAAACCGCTTGTTGATTGGTTTTGGCAGAATGTTGTTGTTTTTCAACAGGAAAACCTATGACCATCAAATTCGCCGATTTAAACCTCGACAAAAACATCCTTTCTGCGCTCAAAAGCGCGGGCTACGAAGAACCCACGCCCATCCAAGCCCAATCCATCCCCGCCGCTTTGGCAAATCAAGACATCATGGCTTCGGCGCAAACAGGCTCGGGCAAAACTGCCGCCTTTTTGTTGCCCAGCTTGCAAAAAATCATCAAACGCAGCGAGCAACCGGGCAAAGGCCCGCGCGTGTTGGTGCTCACGCCCACGCGCGAGCTTGCCCAGCAGGTGGAAAAAAACGCCCAGCTTTACGCGCAAAACATGAAATGGGTGCGCACGGTAACGCTGGTGGGGGGGTCGTCTTTCGGGCAGCAAATCAAAGCCTTATCG